>NZ_DFME01000023.1:56081-57281 GCF_002375605.1 Hyphomonas sp. UBA3601
AGTTTCAGCGACAGATGGATCGCCGGGTCTGCCCCGACGCATTCCACGACGCTGTCACACATCCGGCCTCTGGTCTGTTCCTCGATCACGGCCTTGGCTTCGCTCGCATCGAGCGCAATCGCGCCCATCGCCTCTGCCATGGCGCGCCGCTCCGCAACCAGATCGACCGCATAGACTTTCGCCGCGCCCATCAGGAATGCGCCTTCCACGGCCATCAGGCCAATCGGACCGCACCCGACCACGGCAACAGTCGCACCGGGATGAATGTCCGCGCCCTTCAGCCCATGCCAGGCCGTTGGCAAATTGTCCGTCAACAGAACGGCCTGGTCATCACTGATCCCGTCCGAAATGCGCGCCAGGCCAAAATCCGCGACCGGTACCATCGCATATTCGGCCTGCACGCCCTGCAGGCCGGGGCCGAGCCCATAGCAACGCCCGCCATGCGTGTCGCATTCATTCATATTGCCCGACATGCAAGGCAGGCACGCGCCACAGCCCACAGCGGCCGAGATCATGACCCGGTCGCCTGTCCTGAATCGCGACACGCCGCTGCCAGTCTCGACAATCTCGCCCACGGCTTCGTGCCCGACGCAATAGCCAGTCTCCTCGCTGAAACCGTGGCCCTGATAGATATGTAGGTCCGACCCGCATATCCCGCAGGCGGTCATCTTGACGATGGCGCTACGCGTATCTTCCGGTTTCAATTCGGGCGCCTCGCCATAAGCGATGTCGCGCCTGCCCTGATACAGCAATCCCTTCATGCGATCCTCCTCAGGCCGGCAGCCGGTCGGCGGGATAGTGCGGATAGCTCGCTTTCATCACGCCATGATTCAGCAGCATCTCGGCGACCTGCTTTTCGCCCGCCGCATCGAAGAAGCGTGTGCGGATCCAGTAATTCTCGACCCGTCGGCTTTCCGACAGTGCCACGACCTCGCGACGCAACAGATAGGTCTCTCCCACCAGGAGCGGCCCATCAACCATGCGAATTTCCAGATCGGCAAACAGACCAATCGCAGGTTGCTTGACCGGGAATTTGGAATTTCGGTTGGAGTAGTTTCCCAGCACACTGACCATTTCCAGGGGCACAATTGGTTTGCCCCACGGCCCCGCAGCGCCATCAGAGTATACATCCATCGGCTCTGTGATGACCTTCAACTTGTCAGCCAGTGAGAAGGGATAGAGATTTCCCATATGCTGATC
>NZ_DFME01000023.1:57481-61701 GCF_002375605.1 Hyphomonas sp. UBA3601
GCGAGGATCACGAGGTCTCCCGCCGGGCGCAGCTTTGCCATGCGCGCTTCGAGCAATGTCTCACCATGATCCGGCCCAATCGACGCGCTGGCCTCCAGTACCGGCGTACCATCCTCCTTGAACGCCCGGCACTTTGTCCGCGTCGCCCCCGGCGCTGGGCGATCGACTTCGACACGCACCTTCTCACCCTCGAACACCATGTTCAGGAAATGACTGGAGAAACAGCCGCGCTCGAACCAGGCGTCGCCCCAGATTTCGGCAAGGTATGGCACGAATTGCGAGAAATGCGTCGGCCCTTCAATCGGCCCGGCCTTGATGCCGAGTCGCTCCGCTTCGCTGTCATCATGAAGGCTCTTGTGCCCATCATAAGATTGCTCTTGCAGCATCTGAGCGGGCGCGCGCAGTGGCCCCTTGATTGTCTCTGTCATGTTTCCTCCGTCCTTCATCGTCTTCTATCTGGGGTGTTCCGGCAAGGTTTATCGCGGCGGCAACAGGCCTGTCTGGCTGGCCGTTGTCAGCAAGGTGCCGTCTTCTCCGAACTGGTACAGCACGCCATGAGCGACGCCGGCAGCAAAGCCCGACATGCGCGTCACATTCAGCACCCAGTCTGTCTTCGGAAGCGCGTGGATGCGCACTGTGTTGTCGAGGCTTCGCCCGCCTCGCGTGCGGGTATGTGCGCCAAGGAAAAAGTCTGAGATCAGCGACAGTCGCGCGGCATCCGCGGGTCCGGTATCCTTCACCCGCACCCAGACCATTTCCTCCGCTGTCGCATCATCCTGATGCGCAGACCGGCGCTCGATCCGCCCGGCGAGATTGTCGTCGCGCGAGAAGGGAATCTCGTGACTTTCCGCACATTCCGCTGGCGGCGGCACAGGGGGCATGTTCAAAAACTGCCGCCCCTCGCTGTCATCCCATCCGCCCAAGGCGGCTGAAACGTGCAAGACTGAGCGACCGTTTTCCGTCAAATCGGCAACCGCTTGCACAACGGTCCTTCCCTCGGCCAGCTTGCGCACCGTGATGTCGATGCGCGAGTTCAGCGTCGCGCCGCCCGCAAACTGTGCCGTTGCCCATAGCAGAGGGCGCCCGATCGCAGTCTCCAATGCATGCACGCCTGCGGCCATGGACACGCCGCCCATCAGGAATTGCCGGTCTGGCGGTCCCGCACAGGCGCTCTGGCGCGCGACGAATTCAAACCGGTTGGGGTCCTCTGTCGATTGGGTTGGTATCCAGAAGGTCGGGCGTGGGCCCTCACTGTCAGCCATCTGCGTCCTCCTCAGCATGTGTTTTCGACCGTTTTGGATCCAGCCGCACAGCGATCAATGCCAACACCAACAAGGTAGCTGACAAGCAAAGCGCCATCATCGCCGTGCCCGGCCAACCCCAGATTTCATAAACAGATGTGCCCGCCCAGCTGCCCAGCCCGCCTCCGATGAACATCAGCACAATATATGCTGTCATCAGACGGGTGCGCACTTCCGGCGGCTGATTCAGGAACGTCATCCGCCCGGTCACATCAATCAGTGGCCCGACCACATTCATCAGCATCAATGGCACCAGCAACATCCACAGGCTGTGGCCGAACACGCCGAGCAGGCAGACGCCGGAAAACTGCACCAGCGCTACGAATGCTCTCAGCCGTCGGGGCCCGATCCGGTCGGCCCAACCACCGAAGAACGGCGTGGTGAACACATTGATCAGGGCAAGCGCCGCCAGATAGCCGACCGTATCAGCACCATAGCCCATTTCAGGACTGGTCAGGTAGAGGCCGAGCCCGAGCCACACCGCCAGGAAGACACCGAAGCCGAGCCCCTGCATCGCACCAGACAGCAGAACTTCCGGGTGTCGCCGCACAACCGGGAACACAGACATGACAAGTCCGACATAGCTTTGCTTTTCCTGCGCATCGCCGCGCCCCTGTCGCTCATCCATGATCTGCGGCAGCAACAGCGTCACCCCGCCCATCAATGCTGCAGCAACATAGTATACCGACCGCCAGCCATAATGCTCACCCAGCCAGCCGCCGCCCACGCGCGCAACGAGAATGCCGGAGATGACGCCCGTGGTCAGCATCGCCATGGTCTGTCCCAGCCGTTCGGGCGGCACGCGCTTCGACGCATAGGCCGGCAGCAAATAGGGCGTGATCGTTGAAAATCCGAGAAATGTCGAACCTGCAATGAACAGCCGGAAATCGGTCGCGAATGCCATGGCCAGCATGCCCGCGAACTGGCCTGCGGCAAACACGGTCGCCAGCCGCTTGTTGCTGAACCGGTCCCCCAGCGGCAGCAACAGGAAAATGCCGAGCGCCAGCGCAATCTGGTTGAACGCAGGCACCAACCCAATTTCCGACGGCGACGCGCCAAAATCGTCCGCCACCAGAGCGATGATCGGATGGATGTAATAGGCGTTGGCCGTCACCACCGCGCAGGCCAGCGTCAACAGCCAGATGTCACGTCGGCTCAGATACCGGTAATCAGACCCGCTGCCCGGCAGGCCGGGCGGGACGGAACTCACCCCGGCATCCCGGCCCGGCGCGCATACTCGGCCGCAAACTGCGCCAGCGGCACCACCCGCGCGGCGTTCGACTCGGCATTGGCACTGTTGGCCGTGCCATCGCGGACGCGCCCAATGATGCCCTGCAGGATTCCCGCAAGCCGGAAGCCATTATAGGCGAAGTAATAGTCGAGCTCCGGCAGGCCATTGCGGCCCGTATGCTTGCAATACATGTCGACATATTCGTCCATGCTCGGAATGCCCCAGGCCTCGAGGTCATCAATCGCCATGATCGATCCGCGCGAGGAATCCCCCGGTGGCATCACCCAGTTCATGAGGTGATAGGAGAAGTCCGCGAGCGGGTCGCCCAGCGTGCAAAGCTCCCAATCCAGCACCGCGATCACTTTTGGCTCGGTCGGATGCAGCACCATATTGTCGAGACGGTAGTCGCCATGCACGATCGTGGTCTTGTCGCCCGGTGGAATATTCTTGGGCAGCCATTCGATCAGTTGTTCCATTTCCGGGATATGCTGGGTTTCGGATGCCTTGTACTGTTTCGTCCAGCGATGGATCTGGCGGGCCACATAGTCGCCCTCCTTGCCAAAGCCTTCCAGGCCTGCGGCGCGCCAGTCGACATTGTGGAGATCGGCAAACGTCTTCACCTTTGCCTCATAGATGGCGCGACGTTCAGCAGGCTCATATTCCGGCAGCGTGCCATCCCACAGAATGCGGCCCTCGACCATGTCCATGACGTAAAACATCGTGCCCACGACGCTCTCATCGGTGCACAGGCCATAAGGCCGGGCGACGGGATATCCCAGCGGGTAAAGCGCGGAAATCACGCGGAATTCACGGTCCACGGCGTGCGCACTCGGCAACAGCTTGCCCGGCGGCTTGCGGCGCATGACATATTTCTTGTTGGGCGTGACCAACTGGTAGGTCGGGTTGGACTGTCCGCCCTTGAACTGGCGCACTTCCAGAGGGCCCTGATAACCCTCGACATTGGCCTCCATCCACGCGGCGAGCTTCGCCTCATCGAATTTGTGCGACTCGACCACAGGCTTGGTGCCCGTGAACAATTCTGCAGCGGTTTCTCCCTCGGCCATTTTCTGCCCTCTTTTCTACAAGTTTTGCTGTCACACCATACTCACGGCTTACGCGACGCCAAGGCCTTCCGCGACGTCCGCATTGGCCAGCTCACACGAAAGGTTCGCACTGTGCGAAAATTGGAGACCCTTGCCACGGCCCTCGCTTTGCTCAGTTTGGCCATGCTCACCCTGGCGGCAATTCTGGTCGTCATCCTTGTCCGCGAAATCGCCCTTGTCTTCCAGCATCTCAAGCGTACCCTTCATCCGTCCGACCGCCCGGCTCAAAGCCATCTTGTTCACACGCTCGAAAGCCCGATTGTCCATGTCCCGCTTCCTGATCCTGCTCTGCCTCTGTTTCCTGCCCTTCCAGGCCCGCGCGGCCGAGATTGACCCGGACCGCCTGATCCGGCCCGAATTGCTCGGCAAGGCCGTCAAGGCGATGAGCCGGCATGCCGATCTCACCCATTCGCGCCAGCTGGTCGTGGTCGATTACAGCCTCCATTCCGCCAAGGAACGGCTCTTCATTGTCGATCTCGATACCGGCCTCGTCTCCGCCTACCGGACCACGCACGGCCGGGGCTCGGACAAGGATCATGACGGCTTCCTCGATGCCTTCTCCGATGTGCCCGGCTCCTCGGCGAG
>NZ_DFME01000058.1:0-2513 GCF_002375605.1 Hyphomonas sp. UBA3601
GCGATACCCATCCGGCGCGCGGTTTTGATGACGCGGCAAGCGATTTCACCGCGATTGGCGATTAGAATTTTCTTGAACACGCTAAGTCTCCGGTAAGGTCTTGGGCTCGCCCGAAACCTGATTGACGAGAAGTTCGCGCAGCTCAGCAGTACGATTCTCTGTCAGTTCAGCCAGGCAGTTATTAATCAGGAGCGGTTGCATCGAGCCACCGCGTGCATCGAAGCTCACCAAACGGCAATGGGTGTCGCGGTAGGTCAACCATGCGCGCTGGGCGGCGAGCAGGCTTTCTGCGTAGCCCGATTGCCCATCACCCCCGTCCAATTTCGCGTCGGCTTTTTTTGCCCAGCCGCGCACCTTCTTCCACACAGCATTCAGTTCAGCGTCGACACGGTCGAATTCCTGCTTGGCGCACGCATTCATCTCCCCTTGGGTAGTGGGGTCTGTACACTCCGCCACCGCGTCAGGCGCTTGAGCCAGCAAGAAAAGAGCGGCTAAGATCACTCAGCCGGTTCCATGACGGGGCGCGTCCGCATCGGCTCCTCCTGCAAAAGCGGGGTCAGACCAAGCTTGGCGAAGAGGGCGCCGTCGCTGTCGTCGCCGGCATTGGGCGCGGTCAGCAATTTGTCGCCGGTAAAAATAGAGTTCGCGCCCGCGAGGAAGCAAAGGGCTTGGGTGGCATCCGACATGGACTCGCGACCGGCGCTAAGACGTACCATGCTCATCGGCATACAGATGCGTGCCACGGCAACGGTGCGGACGAATTCGATATCGTCGATCTTGGCGAGTGGCGTGTCAGCCAGCATGTCACCCAGCACCGTACCCTTGACCGGCACCAGCGCGTTGACCGGGACGCTTTCGGGATGGCGTTCGAGCGTAGCGAGCGTGTGGACGAAGCCGACGCGATCCTCGCGCGTTTCGCCCATGCCGACGATCCCGCCGCTGCACACGTTGATCCCGGCATCGCGCACATTCTGAAGGGTGTCGAGGCGGTCCTCATACTTGCGACTGGATATCACACGCTCGTAGTATTCCGGGCCCGTGTCGACATTATGATTGTAGTAGTCGAGGCCCGCTTCCTTCAGCATCTCCGCCTGTTTTGGCGTAAGCATGCCGAGCGTCATGCAGGTTTCGAGACCCATATCGCGCACACCCTTCACGATCTCGACGATGGCGGGCATGTCACGGTCCTTGGGATTGCGCCACGCCGCGCCCATGCAGAAACGCTGGCTGCCCGCATCCTTCGCCTGCGCCGCACGCTGGAGGACCGATTGCACCTCCATCAACTTGGTCGCCTCGACCCCGCTATCGGCCTTCACCGACTGCGAGCAATAGCCGCAATCCTCGGGACACCCTCCGGTCTTGATTGAGAGCAAGGTGCAGAGTTGAACTTGTTCGGGGGGATGGAATTCGCGGTGGACCGTGGCGGCGCGGAACAGCAGCTCGGTGAAAGGAAGGTCGAACAGGCCAGCGATTTCCTCGCGGGTCCAGTCGGTGCGGATTTGGGTCATACTTTGAGCTTCACTATCACGTTAATGGCAAAGGTTGTCGAAATCAGAAAGGATACAAACACAACGCCAATTGTGGGCCATTCCAAGTTTGTTCCAAGCGTCCTGTAGCTAATTGCAGGTAGGAAGAAGATGGCGTAGAAATGAATGATCGCGAGGATCATGACGACGATAGAGCCGAGCGAGAGCTTGAGCGTTAGTCTCAGCCCAGCCCACAGTCTGCCACCGTCCCTCGTCATCGCGAGAAACCGCCCGCAGAGTCGAAGACGGCCCGGAGGGCCACCCCACAATCCATAGACCAGCGCCCCAGATTGCTTCGCGTTGCTCGCATTGACGAATTGAGGGTTATCATTCAGCCGCCTCGTCCAGATCCTCGCCCGCAGGCGGCATGTTGTGCCCCAGCAGGCGCAGCACATCCGCAGCGCATTCCACGACATTGCTGCCGGGGCCGTAGATACCCTGCACTCCGGCATCGCGGAGGAATTCGTAATCCTTTTGCGGGATAACGCCGCCTGCGATAACCTTGATGTCAGAGCGGCCAGCTTCCTTCAGCAGGTCGATCAGTTCGGGGATGAGTGTCTTGTGACCTGCCGCAAGGCTGCTGGCCCCGATCGCATCGACATCGTTTTCCAGCGCAAGAGCCATTGCTTCCGCAGGCGTCTGGAACAGCGGGCCAGATACCACTTCGAAGCCCATGTCGGCAAAGGCGCTGGCAATGACATTAGCGCCGCGGTCGTGACCATCTTGGCCCATCTTGGCAACCATCAGCTTTGGCGCACGCCCGAGGCGCCGTTCGACCGCCTTCACACCTTCGACAACCTGCGCATAACGATCATCTTCGGCATAAGCCGCGGAATAGACCCCGCGCACAGGCTTGGGCATGGTGTCGTAGCGCCCATACGCGTCTTCCATCGCAGCGGATATTTCACCGAGCGTCGCATCGTGACGGGCCGCTTCAACCGCCAGGCCAAGCAGATTGCCCTGTCGCTGCGCCGCCCCTCTGGCGAG
>NZ_DFME01000096.1:0-10386 GCF_002375605.1 Hyphomonas sp. UBA3601
TGATTTGAGCACTGTGCTGGCACCAGATTTCGACGCGGCGCTTGTCCGCGGGAAACGGCTTGTCGTGGCGCAAGCCAGTCAAGGCGACAACCATCCCTATTTGATGCCCTCGCAGGGAAACGGCTCTCTGGCAGAAGTCATCCTGATGGCGGCGATGACTCTGGGCGAAGAACGTCCCCTTAACGCTGGATTTCTTCCTGCCTGGCTGTTTTCTGTAGGCGTAGTGGGCTTGATGCTCAGTCGACGTTTTGGCTCCATGGCGCTGCGTTGGGCACCAGTCGCGCTGGCATGCATGATCGTGTTCCCCATTGTCATGGACATGTTTTCCATTCGCACGAGTAGCGGCCATGCGATCGGAATGATTTCGTTCGGGACATTGATCGCGTGGATGCGTTTGAAAAAACGGGAAACTGCGAACAAGGCGTTCACGCACAATCTTTCCCATCTTCCCAGTGCGCAATGCTTGAGCGCTCATGTCGGCCAAGACCAGCGTGTCATGGTGGCAGCTGTGGTGACAAACTATGCGGCTATTTCGACTGGCCTCACTCCCGAACAAGAAGGGATCACCGCGAATACGATAGCGAATGCTTTACCGAGTTCTGGAGCCGTATATCAAGGCGACCTCGGTCAATTCTATTGGCTGCAAACCGATTTTGACGAAGCAGCAATGGAAGACCTGTTCGAAGCCACGGCGAACCAACTCAACAAGGGGGTCATTGTTGGCGAGAGAACTCTGATAGTTCAGGTTGCCTTTGGTGTTGAACGCATCGCCTCTGCCTCTTTGGCGTCGCGGCTGAAAACGGCGGAATCCGCTGCCCAGGCTGCCGCGCGACAGAGAAAAACGTACAAGCTGCATGATCAGGATGCGCAAGACGCGCTGCTGTGGCAGAGCCGGGTCCTTTTTGAAATGGATGAGGCGCTTCGTAACCGCGAGATCTATATAGCGCTTCAACCCCAGTTGAATATCCGTTCCGGAAGGATTTCAAGCGCCGAGGTATTGGTACGCTGGATACACCCGGAAATGGGCGTCATCTCGCCGGCCGAATTCGTCCAGATGGCTGAACGGGGAAAGCGCATCGACCAACTTACACAATATGTCATTCAGTCATCATTTCAGTTTCTGCGTGACGCTCAGAAAATTGATCCCGGATTCAACATCGCAGTGAATATCTCGCCCAGCCTGATCGGTAGCGCGGAATTTGAGTTCATGCTGCACGCTGCCTTACGTGTGTATGGGGTCAAGGCTAGCAGCATCATGCTTGAGATCACTGAAAACGAGCAGTTACTGAACAATTCCGGAGCCCAGGATGCTATGGGGCGGCTCAGGGACGCCGGTTTCGGGATATCCATTGATGATTACGGAGCTGGCCTGTCCACGCTGACCTATCTGTTGAAGGTGCCCGCCAACGAGGTCAAACTTGATCGAACGCTTATTAGCACGCTTCGGTACAATGAGCGTAGCCAACTCTTGATCCAGTCTACCATCAGCGTGGCCCAATCACTGGGAATGCATGTTGTGGCCGAGGGTGTGGAAGACCCGGATACGTTGGCAATTCTTCGCACATTGGAATGCAATCTGGCGCAAGGATACTTTATCGGACAGCCCGTCGGTGCGGAAGAAATCCTGTCTATTCTAGAAAGCTCAAGTAGTGTGCAAGCTGTAGCGCAAGCTTAACATTTCCATAAAATTACTTTGAAATTTGCAAAATTCAGTTAACCTTTGACGTCTGGGGCAGATGGACTGCTCCTTAACATGTCAAAGGTTACATCATGCAGAAGCAAACAAAACCAACACAGCGCGACATCTGGGACTGGATTTTCGGAAAGCGCCCATAGGGGTAGAAGTGCTTTTAAGATAAGCACTTACCAGCGCAGCTGGTGCAAACATCGCCACCAAACGGCAGCCCTGTGTAAGGTCAGTCGTTCGGTGGTTTTTTTATGTTCGGACTCTGCGCGAGCGTCATGGCAAATAACCACCAGCGAGTGGATGAGAGATTCGATGCTGGAAACCATGGTTCGACAGCTGGGCGAGCAAATGGTCGAACATTCGAAGGAGCCTTCAGCGCTAATCGAGGCAGGCGCTGACTTGCCTGAGCATACGTGACGAATACTGCCCGGTATTCGGAGCTAACGAAGATGTGAGGACTTTGGCGCCCGAATGTAACTGGATACTAAGGTCAGTTAGGGTACATGAGCGCTATGAGATACGTCTCCTGCCACGCGTCCATAGGTGCCACTGCCATAATGCTGGCGGGGTGTGTCGGTGCGCCCGCTGGTCCGACAATGCCGGATGTGCCGGTTCAAGGAACATATCTGTCAGAAGCTGCTGATTTGAGCCTTGAGTTGGAGTGGTGGAAACAGTTTGGAGATCCGGTTCTCGATAGCCTCATCGCCCAGTCCTTATCCGCAAACAAGTCTCTCGACCAAGCTGCTGCAAATGTAAGAGTTGCTGAAGCGATTGCATCTGGAGCTCGGCTTGATCGCAGCTACTCCGCTTCTACGTCATTTGATGGAGATGTTGGGCGGTCCGCTCAGCCAGGCCAAGACGTGAGGGCCTCGATTCAAGGGGCGCTTGGAGCGAGTTGGGAGTACGATGCATTCGGTCGCATTGAAGCCCAAATCGCCGCCGCAGAATTTGATGTCGAAGCGGCTCGGCAGGCTCGCCGAGATGTTGCGGTGATCGTCGCCAGTGAGACGGCTCTGAATTATGTGCAATTGCGCGGTGCGCAAAGACGACTTGCGGTTGCGCGCAAGAATGCCGACACCCAGTCTGAAGGATTGGACCTGTTACAGACACTTTTAGACAATGGCCGGGCAACCCGACTGGATATGGAGCGAGCAGAGGCTCAGTATCGTACGACGCTCGCGTCGCTTCCTCGCTACGAGGCGGCCATAGAATCAGCCAAGAGCGCGCTCGCCGCGTTGACTGGACAGCCGGCAAATTCTCGATCGAGTCTGGTGATGGAATTGGTGACCAGCGCGGATGATATTCCAGAGCACCGCGGCGCGATCATGGCAGGGTCGGTTGAAGATCTGGTCCGCCGACGTCCGGATATTCGCAGCGCAGAAGTGGTGATCGCGCGCCAACTGGCATTGGGCGACGCTGCACGTGCGGACTTGTTTCCGACGATAACCGTCAATGCGAACGTTCTGGCTTTGTTTGATGATGCCAATGATATCGGCGATTTGACGAGCTTCGGATTTGGCGTTGGCCCTTCGATAAGTTGGGCGTGGCCTGATCTCAGGCGGGTGCGGGCAAACATAGATGCGACCGACGCACGAACAGACGCGGCGATTGCGCAATATGAACAGACCGTATTGAATGCTTTGAGCGAAGTCGAATCCGCTCTCTCGGAATACACGAATGAGTTGAAGCGCCGCGACGATCTAAAGAGAGCGGCGGCATCAGCGCAGCGGGCGATAGAACTTGCGCGTCTACGGTTCGAAGAAGGTCTCGACGATTATCTGGATGTGCTGGAAGCGCAGCGAACATTGTTGACGGCGGAAGATCAGTTGGCTGAAAGCCGACTTCAGTCATCTAGCCGGGCGATTGCCGCGTATCGAGCATTGGGAGGTATAGAAATGCCGAATCAATATGGGACAGAACCCGCAATCGCGTTGGAATAGATATGTTTACCAGAAACCTGCTTTTCATTTTAGCTGCCGTGTTTGTATCGTCGCTATCAGCTCAGGCGCAGCGGGGTGGTCCCGCGAGTGTTTTCGTTGAGCCGGTACAGGAACGCAGTTTTGCGATGAGGATTGAGGCGTTGGGCACGCTAGAACCCAACGAGCAAGTCGATCTGACCCTGAATGCGGCTGACCGAGTGCGGGCGATTTATTTTGACGATGGTGATCGCGTGAAGCAGGGCAAGACCTTGCTCTCGCTTGCGCAGCGCGAACAGGCAGCACTTGTAGAAGCTGCTGAAGCAACGCTCGATGAAGCGCGGCGCCAGCAGGAACGGCTCGCGCGCCTGGCAGATCAGCAGGCTGTATCCCAGTCAGAACTCGATCAGGCAAATCGTAATCTTGATAGCGCTGCGGCACAGTTGCGTGCGGTGCAATCTCGCCAACAGGATCGCGTTCTCGTTGCTCCATTTGATGGCGTGCTAGGCTTCCGGATGGTCAGTGTTGGATCATATGTTCAGCCAGGGGATATCGTTGCGCGGCTGATAGATGACAGCGAAATGAATCTGGACTTTTCCGTGCCGTCGACATTCTTGAGAACCTTGGCCAAAGGTACGGAAATTGAAGCAAGAACAGCGGATCTTCCCGGGGAAACTTTCAATGGAGTGATTGCGTCAATTGACAACGCAATTGATCCTGTGACGCGTTCCGTTCGTGTGCGTGCCACTTTGCCCAACCCGGAGCGTCTGCTGATCTCTGGCATGTTTGTGCAGGTAACCTTGGTGGCGGATCCACGACAAGCTCTGGCTGTACCTGAAGAAGCAATACAGCCGGTAGGGCCGCGCACATTTGTATTCGTCGTTGAAAACGAAGGTGGACAACTCATCGCGCGGCGTAAGGAAGTCGAACTCGGGCTACGCCAGGCGGGGTATGTGGAAGTGATGTCAGGTCTAACGGCTGGCGAAGACGTGATTACCGAAGGTATCATCCGTGTTCGCGAGGGTGCCGCCGTGGAAATTCAGGACCAGTCAATGCTCCTTCCCAAGGCCATCAGCGGCAAGAATCGTAGCGGGGGTGCAGCCGGGTCTCCTGCTTCTACAGGTCGCTGACGATGTTGCTGTCGGATACCTCGATCAAGCGGCCCGTATTCGCGTCGGTGCTTGCGCTTATACTCGTGATTTTTGGCATGGTAGCGTTCGATCGGTTGCCCCTGAGAGAATACCCTGACATCGATGCGCCAATCGTCTCCATCGATACGAACTATCCAGGGGCGTCTGCCAGTGTTGTAGAAACACGGATCACCCAAATTATCGAAGATCGCATCGCTGGTGTTGAGGGCATTCGCTACATCGATTCCAATTCGAGCGATGGCCGCTCGCGTATAAGCGTGGAGTTTGGCATAGACCAGGACATTGATGTGGCCGCGAACGATATCCGCGACCGGATTTCTGGTGTGCTGGACAATCTTCCTGAGGATACCGACCCGCCAGAGGTCGAAAAAGCCGACTCCAATGATGATGTCATTATCTGGCTGAACCTTGCCAGCGAGGCAATGACTACGCCGGAATTGTCAGATTATGCTCAGCGCTATCTTGTCGACCGGTTCTCCGCCCTGGATGGGGTGGCACGCGTACGAGTTGGTGGCTCCAGAGACTATGCCCTTCGCGTCTGGATAGATCGTAGAGCCTTGGCGGCACGCAATCTGACCGTGGCCGAGATTGAGCAAGCATTGCGCAGTGAGAATATCGAAGCACCAGCCGGCAGTCTGGAATCGGAAAAGCGAACTTTCACGGTCCGAATTGATCGCACTTTCAAGACGCCGGAAGAGTTCTCCGCGCTCGTGATCGCCGAAGGCGAGGACGGATATCTGGTGCGACTGGGAGACGTGGCGCGGGTTGAGCGTGGGACGGTCGAGGACCGCAACATGTTCAGAGGCAACGGCGTTCCGATGGTGGGGCTGGGCATCATCAAGCAGTCGACTGCGAATACAGTCGAGGTTGCGGCTGGAGCGCGGGAACTTGCTGACCGACTGAACGAGACGCTTCCAGAAGGCATGGTGATCGCGCGTAGTTTCGACAGTTCAGTCTTCATCGACGCCTCGATTCGAGAAGTTTACACCACGCTTGCCATCGCAGTGGCGCTGGTGACACTGGTGATATTCATGTTTCTCGGCAGCGTCCGGGCAACCATTATCCCGGCAATCACTGTTCCGGTCTCGATCATCGCCACTTTCATTGTGCTCTACGCACTGGGCCTGTCAGTCAACTTGCTGACACTGCTGGCGCTTGTTCTTGCAATCGGACTGGTCGTGGATGACGCCATTGTTGTGTTGGAGAACATCGTTCGCCGCATGGAAGAAGAAGGTGAGACGCCGCTGGTTGCCGCGTTCCGCGGTACCCGGCAGGTTGGTTTTGCGGTGGTGGCCACGACGCTTGTCCTGATCGCGGTCTTCGTGCCGATCACCTTTATGCAGGGTGATGTTGGGCGACTATTCACCGAGTTCGCCCTGACGATGGCTGCGGCCGTCGCATTCTCCAGCATCCTGGCCATGACACTAGCGCCCATGCTGGCCTCAAAACTCCTGAAACGTGAAAAGAGTGCGGGATGGCTTGCGGTTATCCCGAACGCGATAGACGGCGCATTCGGCCGCCTTCGAACAGGATATGGCTGGGTATTGGACCGACTGATCATGAGGCCGATAGCAGTTGGTGTCGTTCTGGTCGGCTTGTTTGCGGGCGCATACAGCCTGTCGCAAACGATTGAGCAGGAATATGTTCCCGTTGAAGATCGCGGGGCATTTTTCGTCAGTATACGGGGTCCTGAAGGCGCGTCCTTTGAGTATATGGAACGCTATATGGACGAAATTGAACGGCGATTGATCCCTTATGCAGAGAGCGGCGAGGTGAGCCGCCTGTTGCTGCGGGCGCCCGGATTTGGCAGTTCGTCATTCAATCAGGGTTTTGTGGTTGTGGTGTTGGATGACTGGTCCAGGCGGCGTCCGGCGGACGAAATCATAGCGGAAGTTAACGGCAAGTTATCCAACCTGCCGGGCATTAGAGCTTTCGCAATCATGCGGCAGGGACTTGGTGGTGGCACTGGCAAGCCTGTCCAATTCGTGTTGGGTGGACCATCCTACGAAGTGCTGACGGAGTGGCGAGACTTGTTGGTCACCGCGTTAGAAGATGACAATCCAGGACTGGTCGATATTGACTGGGATTACAAGGAAACCCAACCGCAATACAGGGTTCAGGTCGACTATGATCGCGCGGCTGATCTTGGTGTGACGGTGACCGATATTGGCGTCACGCTTCAAACCATGCTGGGCTCGCGACGCGTTACGACCTATATCGATGATGGCGAAGAATATGATGTCATCCTGGAAGGCCTGAGGTCTGAGCAAAATACGCCCAACGATGTTCAGAATATCTATGTGCGATCCACACGGTCAGGTGAATTGATCCCCCTCTCCAATCTGGTCACAATTCGTCCGATTGCGGATAGCCCGACTTTGAACCGGTATAATCGCGTGCGCGCAATCACGATCGAAGCGGGGTTGGCGGAGGGTGCGTCGCTGGGCACTGTGCTCGACGCCATGCAGGCCAAGGCTCGTGAAGTGTTGCCGCAAGAGGCCACATTGGACTTCAAAGGGCAGTCGCTCGACTTCAAGACGTCTGGCCAGTCCCTCATATTCGTATTCATCACGGGTCTGGTGATCGTGTTCCTTGTGCTTGCAGCGCAATTTGAGAGCTACCGCCACCCGGTCATCATCATGCTGTGCGTGCCTGCGACATTGGCTGGAGGGATGCTTGGTATCTGGCTGACCGGAAATTCGCTGAACATCTACACGCAGATTGGCTTGATTATGTTGATTGGCCTTGCAGCGAAGAACGGCATTCTGATCGTGGAGTTCGCGAACCAGTTGCGCGACGAAGGCCGCCCCTTTTACGAAGCCATCAAGGAAGCATCGCTCGCGCGCTTCAGGCCAATCGTGATGACGAGTTTGACCACAGCTGCCGGTGCTCTCCCACTTATCCTGTCCAGCGGTGCAGGCGCCGAAACCCGATCGGCGATTGGTATCCTGATCCTGTTTGGAGTGATCGCCGCTGCGCTGGTGACCGTGTTGTTCGTGCCGACAGCCTATGCTCTGATCGCTCGAGGGTCCGGGTCTCCAGGCGATGTTGCGCGCAAGTTGGAGTCGGAGAGCCAGGGGACGGACAAGGCCGTCATTCCCGCAGAATAGCTTTTGCTCGTTGTTACTCTGAGTTCAAGCGTAATAGCCAGTGCTCGCTTTTCTTGCGTGTCTGCTGCAACAATCCGTGCGGCGGTAATCAAGACTTGTGAGGCGCAAGAATGCTCCCTTGAATGCTCAGCTAGTGACAATTCGAAAGCAGATCATGAACAGTTGGGCCGGCCTTGAGTGAAACATTCGACAATCTTCCGCCCGTAAACTACGTGGTCAGCGAAGAAGAGTGCGCCGCACTATCCGCAGCTATTGATATCGAAGAGCTAACCCAGACCGCACTTGCCCTTGGGAACATTGATAGCCCATCCATGAGCGAGGCATCAGCTGCAGAGTTTGTGTTTGATTGGTTGCAAACAGAAGGTTTTGCACCGCGAAAAGTTGGCGCAACGCCTGAACGGCCGAATGTTATCGCGACTTATGGCGGCAAGGGTGACGGA
This sequence comes from Hyphomonas sp. UBA3601, assembly GCF_002375605.1. NCBI lineage: Bacteria > Pseudomonadati > Pseudomonadota > Alphaproteobacteria > Hyphomonadales > Hyphomonadaceae > Hyphomonas > Hyphomonas sp. UBA3601. The sequence continues at coordinate 8,305 of NZ_DFME01000096.1, forward strand.
AAGAGCCTCCTCTACACAGCCCACCTTGATACTGAAAGTCCGACCTGGAATGCGGATCTGGACGCCCACAAGTTCCGTCCTGAAACGCTGGCGAACCCGGAATGGAACCAGTGCTGGCTACAGGATGGGGCATTCCACGGCTACCCAATCTCGAATGATCGCGGGCCGATGGTGTGCTTCCTTATGGCCGCCAAGGCGCTGAAATCCTGCGGTATTGATCTGTCGGGACGGCTGTACCTTACCGCATCTCCCGGCGAGATCGGTCCTGAGCCGATCGAGGAGGCTCGCGGCGTACAGTATATGGGCAAGGAAATCGGCACGCACTACGCATTCTATCATGGCGGTGTGTCACCCGATTATGCGATCGCGGCCGAGGGGTGTGACTTCGGGTTGACGTGGGTTGCATGCGGTTATGCCGTATTCCGCATCCAGCTATTTGGCGAAGGCGTGTTCACACCACTTCTCGAAAGCCCAGAAAAGGCCGCTGATCACCCCAACCCGATCTATCGTCTCGGTGACACCATCCAGTCGATTTTGGACTGGGGGCGCACTTATGAGCAGGAGAACATCTACACGTCGTCTGGCGGTTTGGCCAAACCCAAGACGCAAATCTCCTCTGTCCGTGGTGGCGTTCCATATGCGTTCGGGGCCGGAACGGAAATTTGCTCACTCTATCTTGAAGTCGGTTTGCCGCCGCATGTAGAAATCGGGCAGGTCCATAGAAGCCTTGAGAGTCATTTGAGACGCCAAGGCATAGGTGAGTTCGGTCTGGAGCCAGTCGTGGTCCGGCACGGATTTGCTGCCGATGAAGAACGCGTGTCCCCGCTCGTTTCGGCTGTTGATGCCGCGACCCGGCATACACTGGGCGAGCCTCTGAAGCTCGCGCATCCTGTTTATTCGAGCATGTGGCGCGACCACAACGTCTTCAACATGAACCGCATTCCTGCCGTCACAACCGGCTTTCCACGCTGGCGTCCGACGCCAGAAGACATGGTCAAAAGCACTTTGATCTATGCGCTGACCGCGCTGTCGATTTGTGGGCGTGCGCCCACATCCGAAAATAAAAAGCCGCTGAGCGGTTCCGATGTCTATGGCGACAACCCATTTTCGTCCGCTGGAGTATCCTGACCCATGAATGCAAGAATTCCTTTCAAGGCAGGCAGCCAATTGCTGGCAATGAGTTCGCTTGAGCTTTTGCTGGCCGCGGCGACATATTCTTCACTCGGCGTGGTCCTCCCATTTATGGTGATGGATCTGGAATGGAGCTGGGCGCAGGCTGGGTTTGGATTTACGGTGCTCGGTGCAGTTACCGGCGTCGCGTCATCTGTGCCGCCATTTCTCATCCGCCAGGTGGGGGTGCGGAACACAATCCTGATTGGTGGTGTTCTGGCCTGCATCGGTTTGTACCTTCTGCATGGAGTGGAGAGCCTACCTCAGTACTATATTGCGGCAGCAATCTGCGGTTTGGCCTACCCCATGATGGCGTCCATCCCGACAACCTTCCTTGTGAGCCGACTGTTCCAGCGGCAATCGACCGCGCTCGGCGTGGCGGCGACGATCAGCGGAATAGGGACGGTGGTCGGGCCATTGATGGTACTTGGCGTATTGGCTCTTGAAGGTCAGACGTGGCGGAATTATTGGGAATATCAGGCAATCGCACTACTGGCTGCGGCTGTTTTGTGCGCGATCATCGTTGGTTTGGAGCGCAGATTCACTCGGCCCGCACGTGAGGAACTCGTCGCAGCAGAGGCTGAAGCGGCGGCACCGACCGTCATGCCTGACCAAGTCGAACTGCCTCCGACACGGAGCAGTCGCCATATTTACCGGACGACTGTGGACTGGACGACCAAGGCTGCGATGCGGACGACGCAGTTCAAGATTCTTGCCGCCGCATATTGCCTGAACATGATGTGCTTGGTGACGGTAACCAGCCTCTCGGTGGGCCATTTGGTTGAGCGCGGTGTTTCCGAGACGGTTGCCGGAGGCATGTTGAGCATCGAGGCGTTGATCGCGGTTTTGATCCGGGCATTTTCCGGTGTTCTGGGGGATATCTTCGATCCCAAGCATCTTGTGAGCTTTGCG
>NZ_DFME01000043.1:0-2201 GCF_002375605.1 Hyphomonas sp. UBA3601
AGCGTGGTTTCCCAGAGCTGGTCAGCGTTCATTTCGCCCAGGCCCTTATAGCGCTGGATCTTGATGCCGTCGCGGCCGGAGCCGAGTACGGCCTGGAACAGGGCGCATGGTCCGTGGACGGTAATGTCTCCGCCTTTTTCGCGGCGCAGGACGAGCGGCTCTTCGTACAGGTCTTTCAGCGTCGCCGCGCGCTCGGCCAGGCGGATCGCGTCCTGGCTGGCCAGCAGGGGCGCAGGCAGGATGGCATTCTCTTCAACGCCGCGCACGGTGCGCTGCAGGACCAGCGCGCCTTCTGCAAACCGGCCAGCCCAATTGTCTTCGCCTTCTTCCGCAAAGCGGTTGAGGCGTTCGGCGGTCTTCTCGGCTTCGGCGTCGCCGGCACCCGCGGCCATTGCGCCCGCCATGGCAGCCTGTTCCAGCAGGTCAGCCGGGGCGCGCAGGGCGAGCCGGGCAAGGTTTGCCTTGAAGTTCGAAGCCGCGCGGACGCGGTCGCGCAGGTCTTCGCCCGCAATCTGGGTGCCGTCCGGCAGGATCAGGGCTTCACCGCTCGTGCCTTCGTCGATCAGGTAGGAATCCAGCTCGGCATCATCCTTGAGATAGCGTTCCGAACGGCCGCGCGTCACCTTGTAGAGCGGTGGCTGGGCGATGTAGAGATAGCCCTTCTCGATCAGTTCCGGCATCTGACGATAGAAGAAGGTCAGCAGCAGGGTGCGAATGTGCGCGCCGTCGACATCAGCATCGGTCATGATGATGATCTTGTGATAGCGCAGTTTCTCGATGTTGAACTCATCCCGGCCAATGCCCGCGCCGAGCGCCATGATCAGCGTACCGACCTGGTCAGATGACAGCATTTTGTCAAAGCGGGCGCGTTCCACGTTCAGGATCTTGCCGCGCAGGGGCAGGATGGCCTGGTTGTCACGGCTGCGGCCCTGCTTGGCAGAGCCACCAGCAGAATCACCCTCGACGATGAAGAGTTCGGATTTTGCCGGGTCTTTTTCCTGACAGTCGGCCAGCTTGCCGGGCAGGGAGGTGATGTCGAGCGCAGACTTGCGGCGGGTCAGCTCGCGCGCCTTGCGGGCGGCCTCGCGCGCAGCCGCTGCCTCGACGATCTTCATCATGATTTCCTGAGCTTCCTTCGGATGCTCCTCGAACCATTCTGCCAGTTTCTCGCCCATCAGGCTCTCGACGACCGGGCGGACCTCGGAGGAGACCAGCTTGTCTTTCGTCTGCGAGCTGAATTTCGGGTCCGGCACTTTCACGCTGAGCACGCAGGTCAGGCCTTCGCGCGCATCATCGCCGGAAATCTCGACCTTGGACTTCTTGGCGATGCCGGTTTCGTTGGCGTATTTGTTGATCAGGCGGGTCAGCGCGCCGCGGAAGCCGGCAAGGTGGGTGCCGCCATCGCGCTGGGGGATGTTGTTGGTGAAGCAGAGCACGTTCTCGTGGTAGCTGTCATTCCATTCCATCGCGACCTCGACCGTGATGCCGTCCTTCTCGCCAATGGCGTAGACGGGCTCGGGGATCAGCTTGGACTTGGTCTTGTCGAGATGCTCGACGAAGGCCTTCACGCCACCCTCATACATCAGGTCGATCTCGTAAGGCTCTGCGTCGCGCTCGTCGCGGAAGATGATGTGGACGCCGCTGTTCAGGAAGGCCAGCTCGCGCAGGCGGTGCTCCAGCGTCTTGCGGTCGTAATCGGTCATCGTGAACGTGCTGGCAGAGGCCAGGAAGCGCACCGCCGTGCCGGTATAGGGCTTGCCCTTGTCGGTCATCGGGGAGGGGCCACGCGTGACCAGCGGGGCCTCGACGCGGCCGCCTTCGACAAAGCGCACCCAGTGTTCATTGCCTTCGCGGTGGATGGTCAGTTCCAGCCAGTCCGACAGCGCGTTCACAACCGACACGCCGACGCCGTGCAGGCCGCCGGAAACCTTGTAGGAGTTCTGGTCGAACTTCCCGCCCGCATGCAGCTGGGTCATGATGACTTCGGCGGCTGAGGCGCCCTCTGTGGGGTGCATGCCAACGGGGATGCCGCGGCCATTATCGGTGATTTCAGCCGAGCCGTCGGGGAAGAGGGTGACCGTGACGCGGTCTGCATGGCCAGCAAGCGCTTCATCGATGGCGTTGTCCACGACCTCGTAGATCATGTGGTGCAGGCCCGAACCGTCATCGGTGTCACCGATATACATGCCGGGGCGTTTGCG
>NZ_DFME01000043.1:2422-2792 GCF_002375605.1 Hyphomonas sp. UBA3601
TCGAGGCCCTTCAGGACCTTGATCGAGCCAGCGCCATATTCCGGATTTTCAGCTTGCGTGCTTTCGGCCATTTAGGCGTCCTCATCGATTCGTAAATTCACCTTTGTTTATAGGGGGTTTGGGGGGTAAAGGCCACAGATGGGGAGGGGATTTTGCAGCCGCAAAAAGCCTGTAAATACAGGGTGTTGCAGGGGCGTTCGATGGGCAGGGCTTCCGCCTGCGGAAGACCGGGTCAGAAAACCGTCAAAAAGGCCCGGAATCAGGGGCGATTCCGGGCCTTTTGGCAGACATTTCAGAGGATGAAACTTATCTGGATCAGTCCTGAAACACTGGTTTGCGCTTTTGCATGAAGGCGGCGGCGGCTTCGGCG
>NZ_DFME01000013.1:0-2895 GCF_002375605.1 Hyphomonas sp. UBA3601
GGCACCATTCCTGAAAGGTGTGACGAGAGCTGGGATTGAGCCATGGAACATCGTAAATTTGCCGCGATTCAGGTGTTGTTTGTCTTGATCGAGTATGAATCGCCAATGCCTTCTCACGCTTTGGCCAAGAAATAAACTCTGCAGAGACGTTTCATGATGCGACCCGTTGCCATTTTTGCCGCTCTTGCCGTGCTGTCTCAGGCGGCTGCCGCCGCTGGCGTGCCGGAATCCCCGAGTCTGAAACCCGACCGACCCTATACGTCTTCCGTAACGGATGCCCGCAATGCGGAAATCCTGCATAAGGCACTCCGCGCGGCTGACCGCTATGACTGGCCGACTGTGGCACATCTGCAGACTCAGGCCTCTGATGCCGACGTGCGAAACCTCATTATGTGGATCCGGGCCAGCCGCGGCGTTCCGGGCATGAATTTCTCGGAAGTCTCGTTCGCGCTGGACAAGCTGCAAGACTGGCCGAAAACGACCTCCATGCGCCGCCGCGCCGAAGAGATTATCGGCGAATCGTCTTTCAGCCATAAGGAACGCATCGACTGGCTGACCGAGTCGGGTCCGATTACCGGAGCCGGCAAGATCGCGCTGGCCGATAGCTGGCGTGCGATTGGTGAACCCGGCAAGGCGCTGGAAGCCGTGCGCGACGCCTGGCACAATAATTCCCTCGAACGCGACGTCGAGCGCGAAGTCCTGTCCACTTATGGCAAACAGCTGACCCAGGATGATCACCGCGCCCGTGTCGAGTTCCTGCTATGGACCAACCAGCGCACGGCTGCATCGAAGCTCAAATACCTGCTCACGTCTGACTATCGTAAACTGGTCGACGCCCGCATCGCGCTCGCTGCGCGGTCGCGCAATGTCGATGCATTGGTCGATGCCGTCCCCGCCAACTTGCAGGACAATCCCGGCCTGCTTTACGAGCGCGCCAAATGGCGCCGCCAGAAACTGCGCAACCAGGATGTGGCGACCCCTCTGCTGACGGGCATCGACGGGAATGACATTCCGGAAGCTGGCCGCTCGCGCCTGTGGGACGAACGCAACATCGCCATCCGGACAGACCTGAAGGACGGCAACTGGAGCCGCGCCTACCAGCTGGCCTCACCGCATGGCATGGAAAGCGGCGGCGACTTCGCCGAGGCCGAATGGGTGTCGGGCTGGATCGCCCTGCGCCTGAAGAATGATGCGGATCGCAGCCTGCAGCATTTCGAGACCATGTCTGACGGCGTCTCAACACCGATCAGCCTTGCACGCGGCAAGTATTGGGCCGGTCGCGCCCGCGATGCGCTTGGCCAACCGGATGCCGCACGAACAGACTACACGGCAGCAGCTGAGCACAAGTTCACCTATTACGGACAACTTGCCGCCGAGCGTCTGGACGACAAGAAGCTCGCCTTCCCGAAGACCTCAGAGCCGACTGCAGAAGAGATTTCGGCCTTCGAGGACAAGCCAATGGTTCAGGCCCTGCGCCTGCTTGGCGAGAGCGGTGAGGAACGCCTGTTCCGTGAATTCGCCTATCACATGGACGACCTGCTTGAGACCGAGTCCGAATATCTGCTGCTCGCCCGCATTGCTACGGAGTATCAGGTGCCGGATGTCGGGGTTCGTGGTGCCAAGGCCGGTCTTGCCAAAGGCATTGTCTCTACCGATGCCGCCTACCCGGTGGTTGCCTATCCGCTTCTGCGCGAGCCACAGGTAGAGCGGCCGCTAATGCTGGCCCTGTCTCGGCAGGAAAGCGAAATGAACCCGAACGCGATCAGCCATGTTGGCGCACGCGGCCTGATGCAATTCATGCCGGCCACCGCTCGTAACGAAGCGCGGCTACGCGGCCTGCCTTACCGCACTTCTTGGCTGACCGATGATCCGGGCTATAACATGACCCTAGGCGGCCAGCATCTGGACACGCTGCTCTCGCGGTTCAATGGCAGCTACATCATGACAGCCGCCGCCTATAATGCCGGGCCTAGCCGACCGCGCCAGTGGATCCAGGACTATGGCGATCCCCGCACTGGTCAGGTCGATCCGATTGACTGGGTGGAATTCATTCCCTTCTCGGAAACACGCAATTACGTCCAACGCGTCCTTGAGAACACTCAGGTCTACCGTCACCGCCTCAGCGGAGAGCCGATTGATATCGAGATTGAGGAAGATCTCGACCGAGGGCGGGAATAGGTCCTACCGCGCCGGAACGTGCGCCGCGATCAGCTGAGGCCCGTCCGCAGCAAACGCCCGCTCAAGCGCAAGATCGAACTCTTCCGCATTCGTGGCGTTGACTGCGGGTACACCCTGCGCCTCTGACAGCTTCACCCAATCGATCTCGGGATGGCCGAGGCCAAGCAGTTCCTGCGCGGCAGGCCCCGGATTGCCAGCGCCTGTCCGCGCCAGTTCTATATTCAGGATACGGTAGGAATGGTTGACGAAGACCACGTTGACCACGTTCGCGCCTTCGCGCGCCATGCTCCAAAGTGCCTGATTGGTATACATGCCCGCACCGTCGCCGGTGATGCAGAGCGTCTTGCGGTCAGGCGCAGCGAGCGATGCCCCCAACGCGAGCGGCATGCCCTGCCCGATCGCGCCGCCCGTCAGCATCATCCAGTCATGCGGCCGGGCGCGCTGGGTCATCAGGAAGCTAGGCAGGCCATTGGAGACGCCATCATCCGAGACGAAACTGCCTTCCGGCATGTGGCGGGCAATGGATGCGCCAATGGTTGCAGCGTTGAGAGCGCCTGTCGGTGCACCCGGCAGGTCCAGCTCAGCCACCGGGGCGGCTTCCTTCGCACCGAGCGCATCTGCGAGCGCCTCAAGGATCGCGGCGCTGTCGGTCTCCGGTCCGCCAATCTTCATCGGTGTACATCCTTCCGGCACAAGCACGCTCGGCTTGCCGGGATA
>NZ_DFME01000112.1:0-4051 GCF_002375605.1 Hyphomonas sp. UBA3601
ACACGGATCGGGGGTGAGAATGATCAATTCGCTGTAGGCCGCTTCACGGAAAGGGCGTGACGGTTCAAAACCGAATCCGGATTGGAGCGGCCTCCGTCCCGATAGATCATCCGACAACAGATTGACCACAACCCGCCCGCTTCGTGTGATGCCCCAGAGCATCTGAGAGCCGGGGCGGCCATTGGCGCGGAACCACGCCCTCAGGCGCTGGATGCGCCAGAAGATCAGGGGCCAGATGAGCAAAAGAGGCCAAGGCAGGCCCGGCAAGGGCTGGAAGAGGGAAAAGGCTGGCATCGCCTCACCAGCATATTTGCGCAGTGTCTCCGACGAATTCGAAAGGCATGAACCTGCGTGGACTGGAGGCTAGTCTGCTACCTGCAAGTCGACATCCCGTGGAGAGAAAACCCGCGTTTGCTGGACAAATTGCTCAACTTCATCCTGAAATTCTGTGTACCGGGATTGGGTTATTGCAACATCTTCTTCATAGCTGTCGGGATGGAATGAGACGACATAGGCCCGCCCGAAATGTGACACAGGAAGTTCGGTATTGGGTACGCCACGCTCATATGTATCCGGCAGCCACAGGGTCCTGTCCTTGTCCTGATACCGATACTGTAGCCCGATCCGGTATGTGAACTTGTAGCCAGGATAGTAGCCAAGGTTCAAAAACACTTCTTCAATCTCGCCGGGTGCGAGCGTGAAGAAATCCACCTGTTTCAAGGTGCGGTCATAAGGGTCCAGATGCGGGGCCAATTGCAGGCCGGTTACGGGGCGCAGCATGCCTTTGAACTCGCGCTGTTCACCACCTGCACCGCGCTGGGCTTCGAACAGCGCAAGCATTTGCGGTGCGAAAGGTTCAGCAGACAGAACGTCGATCAGCAGGTAGGGCGCAAACTGCACTGTGTGTTTCTCGGCGTCCGACCGAACCGAGAATGAGAGGAAAGGCGTGGAGGAAATCGCCGGAAGGGTTTGGCGGACATCCTCGATGGGTCGCTCATCACTCACACCTTCGTATATGAAGCTGTCTATCTCATCATATACCCGGCTGATCGTGATAGGTTCAGAGAACTGGCGCCGGGCCGTATCAATCGTGTTCCAGACAAAGATTGCGACGCCGAAGATTGAAGCCAGCGAGCCCCAAAAAGCGATCTTGTTCCACAGGCTGAGTCTGCGGTAGCGAGTGATGATGTGCACCGATTACGTCCCCACGGTCATTTTGGCTTGGCATGAAGCCTACCCATGCTGACCGGGACATCAAGAGCGCCAAGCGAACTTCGCGACTTCAATTTGGGCAGGGAGTTCAGTCGCGCGCCTGAATTTCGGCGCAGGCCTTGGCCAGTGCTTCCGGATAGAGCTGGTGCTCAACTGGCAGGAGGCGTGCGGCGAGGCTGTCGGCTGTGTCGCCCGGCAGGATGGGCAGGCTCGCCTGCTGGATGATTTCGCCATCATCGACACCGGGACTGACCCAGTGGACAGTGCAGCCGGCTTCGGTATCGCCTGCATCAAGGGCGCGCTGATGGGTGTCGAGGCCTTTGTACTTTGGCAGCAGCGAGGGGTGGATGTTGACCATCCGGCCCTGCCATTTGTTGACGAACCAGGGTGTCAGGACGCGCATGAACCCGGCCAGTGCAATGATCTCGACGCCTGTCTCTGTGAGCTGTTCGTGCATCGCGCGCTCAAAGGCTTCGCGGTCCTTGCCATAGGTCTTGTGATCTATGGCGGCGGTCGCAATGCCGGCGGCGGTAGCCGTTTCCAGCCCCTTCGCGTCCGGCCGGTTGGACAGGACGAGGACGGGTTTGGCCGGATAGGCCGGGTCCCGCGCCGCCTCCAGGATGGCTTCCATATTGGAGCCGCGCCCGGAAATCAGGATGGCCAGTTTCAGGCGGGTCATGCGGGGGCGAGGTCTCCGAGCGCGACCGGGTGTTCCCCCATCAGGCTCAGCTGGTTCATGACGATTTCAACCATGTCCGGCTCGACGGAGAAGACCATGCCGATGCCCATATTGAAGGTGCGATGCATCTCATCCAGCTCGACGCCGCCGGCTTCCTGCAGCCATTGGAAGACCGGGCCGGGCGTCCAGCTGTTGCGGTCAATGCGGGGGACAAGATGGTCCGGGCACATGCGCGGCGTGTTTTCCGTCAGGCCGCCGCCGGTGATGTGGGCAAGGCCATTGATCAGGCTGCCCTTGATGAGCGGCAGGGCGGCTGCGGAATAAAGCCGGGTCGGGGTCAGCAGGGCTTCGCCGAGCGTGCCGTCGGAGAAAGGCGAGGCGGCCTCGTAGGAGAGGCCTTCACGCTCGACGATGCGGCGGATCAGGGAATAGCCATTTGAATGCGGGCCGGACGAGGCGATGCCGATCAGCACGTCGCCTGCGGCCATGTCGCCCATGCGCGGAAGGACCTTGGCGCGGTCGACGGCGCCGACAACGAAGCCGGCAAGGTCATAATGGCCGGGCGGGTACATGCCGGGCATTTCAGCCGTTTCGCCGCCGACAAGGGCGCATCCGGACTGGCGGCAGCCTTCGGCGATGCCCGCGACGACCGCTTCGGCGATGCCGGCTTCGAGCTTGCCAGTTGCGAAATAATCCAGAAAAAACAGCGGCTCGGCCCCTTGGGCGAGCACGTCATTGGCGCACATGGCGACGAGGTCGATGCCGACCGTGTTGTGGATGCCGGTTTCGAAAGCCAGCATCAGCTTGGTGCCGACGCCGTCTGTGCCAGAAACCAGGACAGGATCCTCATAGCCGGAGGCTTTCAGGTCGAACAGCGCGCCGAAGCCGCCGAGCCCGCCCATGACGCCTGCGCGTGCGGTTGCCTTTGCCAGCGGGCCAATGGCCTCAACCAGCCTTTCTCCTGCCTCAATGTCGACACCGGCATCACGGTAGGAAAGGGGAGTTTTGGATGTATCGCTCATGATGACTCGCGCGTTAGCATGGGGAAAACGTCTCTGCCAGTGCCGCTTGCGGTTCCAGCCCCAGCTCTGGCTTGCTACAAGAGGTCTAAACGGAGGCCGTTGACCATGATTCGTATCCTTATTGCGTCCCTTTTCGCCCTGGTTGCCCTCGGGTTGGGCGCCTCCGCTGATACGCGGGATGTCTACACGGTTTCAGATATCGAAGTGGACGAATCTGCCGGCACGCTGATCGAGGCGCGTGAGCGTGCCATGGCTGCAGCCCGGATCAAGGGGGCCCGGGTGCTGATCGACCGGATCACATTGGCCGATGACCGTGTGTCTGCCGGGGGCATCCCAATCGATGCCGCACTCGCGAACCGCTTGTCAGCGGCCGTGGATGTGCAGGAAGAGACGGCCGGGAACGGTCGCTACAAGGGCACGCTGGCGATGGTCTATAATCCGCGCATGGTGCGGGCGCATCTGGAATCGCTCTCGGTGCCTTATGTTGACACGCAAGGCCCCAAAGGCCTGTTGATCCCGTTGGCGTCATCGGCCGGACTGGAGGCTGCCTGGCGCGAAGCGCTCGGAACAGGCCGCGATGAGACGCTGTCGCCCTATGTGACCTCGAACAGCCCCGGTTACAGCGCCTTCAGCAGCTGGATGGAACTGTCACCGGAGGCGTCTGCCATGGGCGCGCGCCGAGGTATTCTGGCGGACCTGTCTGGCCGCGATGGCGCATGGCGCGTCACGGTGTCGACCGTGACGGCGGCGGGCACTGAACCTGTGGGCACGACGCCTTTCGCCCAAACGCTGGACGGCGCAGTCGATGCGATGCTCGGACTGCTCGATGAAAACTGGAAGCGTACCTCGGTGATCCGCAGCGGCGAGCGGACCCCGGCCACGGCGAGTGTGCGCTACACATCTCTGATCGAGTGGAACACGTTGCGCGGTGCGCTGGCCCGGTCGCCTCTGATCTCGGAATTCCGCATTGACGCGATTGCGCGTGACGGGGCAATGGTTGCCTTTTCCTATGCGGGCGATCCACCGCGCCTGCAGAACGATCTGCTACAGCGCGGGGTCTCCCTGTCCGAGAATGATTATGGCTGGATTGTCCGGTCCGCGGTGTCGTCGTCGGGGGAACCGTGAACCCGGCGAACCG
>NZ_DFME01000112.1:4132-10123 GCF_002375605.1 Hyphomonas sp. UBA3601
CCCGGCGAACCCGAACAGGCCCTACAAGCCGAGCCAGCTCAGCCTCGGCTTTCCTGCAAAAGAACCCACGCTTGATGCGCTTCTGGTGACGGAAGCCAATGAGAGCGCTTTGGCGGTGCTCGGCGCGCCGCAGAGTTGGCCGTTTCCTGTCATTTGCCTGTTGGGGCCGCCGCGCTGCGGATTGTCTGTTCTGGCGCGCGCCTGGTGTCAGGAATTTGAAGGCAGCTATCATGTCGCCAAGGAGTTTTCCCGTCTGAAATCACGCGGCCTGGCGGCGTTGGCGTCGGGATTTGTCGCGGTGGACGATGCCGACCGCGTCAAGAAATCCGAGAATTTGTTGACACTGATCAATACAGCAACGGCTGAGGGCGGGCATGTCCTGCTGACGTCCAAACACCATCCGAGCCAATGGCAAACCCAGTCAGCCGACTTGAAATCCCGCCTCATGGCACTGCCGGTGATCGAGATTGGGGAGCCTGACGAAAAAATGCTCAAGGCGCGGCTGGAATCCGCTGCCGAGCGCTATTTCCTGAAGCTTGAGCCTGAGGTCATTAAGTATCTGGTACCCCGACTGGAACTTTCTTATGAGGCTATCGAAATATTTATAGAGAAATTGAATGATAAGGTGACCGAAGCGGGCCGGGCACCGTCGGTGCCATTGGCCCGGGAAGTCGTCGAAGAATTGGGCTGGGCCGACCCCGATCAGAGGTCCATGCTGTAGAATTGAATGGAATTGCGGAGTTTGGCATCATGGCCGATGGACAGTCTGGAACCCAGAAGCAGATGATGAATTCGCCGGAGCGGTTCCTGAACCGGGAATTGTCTTGGCTGGAGTTCAACCAGCGTGTGCTGGAAGAAGCGTCGAACACCGACCATCCCCTTCTTGAGCGCCTGAGGTTCCTGTCGATATCGGCGAGCAACCTCGATGAGTTCGAAATGGTGCGCTATGCGGGCCTGCGCGAACAGGTGCGGGCCGGCGTTGTCAAAGCCAGTCAGGATGGCTTGACCCCAGCCGAGCAGGTGGAACGGATTGAAGAAGCTTCCCTGAACCTGATCGCCGAACAGCAAGCGCGCTGGCGCAGCCTCAAGCAGGAACTCAATGCCGAAGGCGTTCATGTGCTGGGCGTGAAGGAACTGAACAAGAAAGACCGGGTTGAGCTGGACAAGTATTTCCGGTCAAACATCTTCCCGGTCCTGACACCACTCGCAGTCGATCCCGCGCATCCGTTCCCGTTCATTCCGAATCTGGGCTTTTCGATTGCGATCAATCTGGTCGCCAAGGGGAATGGAGATGCCCATGTGGGCATCATTCCGTTGCCGGCCTTTGTGCGGCGTTTCATTCGCCTGCCCAAAGGCACCAAGGGCAATTTGCGCTTCATTGCGCTGGAAGATGTCATCGGCATGTTCATCGATGAACTCTTTCCCGGGTTTGAGGAGAAAGACCGCTGCCTGTTCCGTGTGATCCGTGACAGCGACATCGAGATCGAGGAAGAAGCCGAAGATCTGATCCGCGAATTCGAAGTGTTGCTGAAGCAACGTCGCAGGGGCCGGATCGTTCGTATCCGAATGCAATCCAGTGCGCCGGAAGACCTGCGCCGACTGATCACGCATGAGATCGGCGCTGAAGAAGCCGACATCGTTCTCTATGATGGCATTCTTGGAATGGCACAGCTATCGGAACTGATTGTCAGTGATCGGCCAGACCTGCAGTTCCCGTCCTATGAGCCGCGCTACCCCGAGCGTATTCGCGAGATGGGGGGTGACTGTTTTGCGGCGATCCGTGCAAAGGACATTCTGGTTCATCATCCATTCGAGACGTTTGATGTTGTAGTCCAGTTCATCCGGCAGGCCGCAGCCGATCCGCAAGTCGTTGCGATCAAGCAGACGCTCTACCGAACAACGGCGAATTCACCGATTGTCGCAGCCCTGGTGGAAGCGGCAGAGGCCGGAAAAAATGTTACCGCATTGGTCGAGATCAAGGCGCGCTTTGATGAAGAAGCCAATTTGCGACTTGCACGCGACCTTGAGCGCGCGGGTGTTCAGGTTGTCTACGGTTTCATCGAGTACAAGACCCACGCGAAAGTGTCGCTTGTGGTGCGCCGCGAAAGTGATGAGCTGCGCACATATACGCATTACGGGACGGGCAACTACCATCCGATCAATGCGCGGATCTACACAGACTTGTCGCTATTCACGGCGGATGCGGCGCTGGGTCGTGACGCCAATCGGCTCTTCAACTTTGTGACGGCCTATCGCGAGCCACCCTCTGTCGGTCCTGTGATGGAAAAGGTTTCCATGTCGCCACTCGACATGAAAGAGAAACTCATCGGGATGATTGAGGCAGAGGCAGACGCGGCGCGCCGGGGCGAACCCTGCGGCGTCTGGGCGAAGATGAACTCGCTGGTCGATGGCGAAGTGATTGATGCGCTCTATTCGGCCAGCCAGGCGGGCGTGCCGATCATTCTGGTTGTGCGCGGCATCTGTTGCCTGCGTCCCGGCGTTCCGGGCTTGTCTGATAATATCTCTGTAAAGAGCATTGTGGGTCGATTCCTGGAACATTCCCGAATTGTCTGTTTTGCCAATGGGGAGGTTCTGCCATCGCCCAAGGCCAAAGTGTTTATCTCGTCTGCGGACTGGATGCCGCGAAATCTGAACCGGCGTGTCGAGGCATTGGTGCCGGTTGAAAATCCAACCGTTCACCGTCAGGTGCTGAACCAGATCATGGTCGCCAATCTGAATGACGAACAACAAAGTTGGATCATGGGAGAAGACGGCGTCTATGAGCGAATGGAATTGCGTCCCGATACAGAGACTTTCTCGGCCCACACATATTTCATGGACAATCCCAGCCTGTCTGGACGCGGGAGCGCGCTCGAAGTCAGCCTGCCGCCACGTCTGAAACCTCGCGAAGGCGTTTAGGTTTGATGTTTCCCAAATCAGAACGTGCGGCAATTATCGATATCGGGTCAAACTCGGTACGTCTGGTGATCTACGATGTTCTGGGCGCTTCAATCCTTCCGACCTTCAATGAGAAAGTCATGGCCGGATTGGGTCAGGGCTTGATGCAGACGGGGCAGCTTTCGCCAACTGGTGTTGAATCGGCGTTGAAGGCTCTTGGTCGGTATCGCGCGATCCTGAAAGCCTTGCACTTGAGGCATTACACGGCTGTGGCAACTGCAGCCGTGCGGTCAGCCGAGAATGGTCCGGAGTTCATCAGCCTGGCGTCCAAGGCGCTGGGACGGCGCGTGGTGGTTCTGTCGGGAGAGGATGAGGCACGCTTGTCGGCCGTTGGCGTAGAGGCGAGCTTCCATGCGCCGCTCGGCATGATCGGCGATCTCGGCGGATCTAGTCTTGAGTTCAAGCAAATCGGCGGCAAGGCCGCAGACGGGGAGAGCCTGATGCTTGGCCCGCTCTCTCTGGTCGAGGGGGATATTGATCTGAAGGCGCTGCGCCGTACCATACGGGCGGAGCTCAAGACGTCTGATGTGCTGGCAAAATCGACGGGGCGCTTCTATGCGGTGGGCGGCGCATGGCGGACCGTGGCAAAGCTGAACATGCAGATCGAGGACTATTCGCTCAAAGTGCTGCAGGGCTATCAGATGTCGAAATCCCAGGTCGACAAGGCCGCAAAGCTCTGCTTCGACAGCGTGACCAGTTCGACAGCGCGGGCGATGCTGGAAAACGTCGACAAACGCCGCGCCAAGCATTTGCCGGTTGCGGCGATTCTGCTTCAGGAAATTCTTGGCAACAGCCGGTTGGAGGGCGTGACCATTTCCTCGGCAGGCTTGCGGGAAGGCGTGCTGCGGGATGCGCTGGGCGCGCCTTTGCACGATCCGCTGATGGATGGCGCGATCGCGTTCGCGCGGCTGGACAAGAACCAGATCCTGTTCGGCGAAGCGCTGCATGATTTCATCGCGCCGGCCCTGGCCCCCGAGCCGGACTTGTTCGGATCGCCTGCCGCGGACATAAGAATCGAGAAGGCGGCCTGCATGATGGCTGACAGTGCCGGGCGGTTCCATCCGGATCACCGATCCATCATGGCCTATGATCAAGCGCTCAGGGCGCCTTATGTCGGCGTCTCGCACGGCGAACGCGCTCTGATCGCCTATGCCATTGGATGCCGCTACCAGAAAGACTTCAAGAGACCGGATGAGTATGTCGCCCTCACGACGCCGGAGCAGGATGAGCGCGCCCGCCAGATCGGGAGTGCGATGCGACTGGGGGCTGTGTTCTCGGGTCGGTCAGGGCCGATCCTTCAGCGGGCCAGACTGGTTCGCACCCATCATACGCTTCAGTTGAAAGTGTCGAAAGCCGATGAGGCGATGGTTTCGGATACGGTCGAGCGCAGGCTTTCGCAAACGGCGAGCCAGCTGCGTTTGAAATCGGATGTCATTATTAGTTGAGGCTGAGCAGCCTAGACGTCGAACAGTCTGACTTGACCGCCCTCAAAAGATACGGCCAGTTTCCCATTCAGCAGGGCCTGTGCGCGTTTCCCGAACATGTCATAACGCCAGCCTGACATGGCGGCAATTTCGTCACCCGTCTCACCGCGAGCGATCCGGTCGATATCGGCCGCATTTGCGATCAGGCGGGGCACGACGTCATTCTCCTCGCTGACATGTTTGAGGAGCACTTTGAGCAGTTCGGGCGCACCAGCGGGGATCTGGGCGTTCTGGACCCGCGGGCCAAGCTCGGGCGCGTACTTGTCTGGATTGTCGATGGCATCGATTGCTGCCTCAAGCAGGCCATTGCCGAATTTCGACCGAATGAACCCATTTGGCACTGCGCGGAGCTGGCCGAAATCGCCCTCGGAGCGCGGTTTCTGGCTGGCGATTTCCTGAATCGCGTCGTCCTTCAGGATCCGGCGGCGTGGTTTGTCCAGTTCTTGCGCCATGGTTTCGCGCCAGGCGGCAACGGCCACGACAATGGCTGCATAGTCTTTCTTCGGCTTTCGCAATTTGAGTCGCTGCCATGCCTTGGCGGGGTCGGTATCGTATTTGGCGGGATCTTCCAGATCGGCCATTTCCTCGCGCACCCATCCCAGGCGTCCAAGCTGTTCCAGCTCATCGCGCATTTTGAGATAGGCGTCCCGCAAATGCGTTACGTCGCCAAGGGCGTAGACCAGTTGTTTCTGGCTGAGTGGACGGCGGGTCCAGTCTGTGAACTGGCTCGATTTGTCGATCTGGCGCTTCAGCACGCGCTGAACGAGATTGTCGTATGAAATCGAATCGCCAAGGCCGAGCGCCATCGCGGCGACCTGGGTATCGAAAATCGGGCCGGGTGGGTGGCCGATCAGACGGTTGAATATTTCGAGGTCTTGACGGGCGGCGTGAAACACTTTTACCCGGTTGTCTGCGGCGATCAGATCGAGGAAGGGACCGATGTCCAAATCCTCGGCCAATGGGTCGATCAGGCCTTCTACGCCGGGGGCGGAGGCTTGGACGAGGCAGAGTTCCGGCCAGTAGGTCGTCTCCCGATGAAACTCGGTATCGACGCAAATAAAGTCGGATTCAGCGAGCTTTCCGCACAGATCTTCCAGTGCGGACTGCTCAGTAATGGGAGTCAGGGTGTTGTCAGTCATCGCGCGCTTGCGTATCGCATCGCCTTGACAATTGCGAGAGCTTGAATGCCTTTCGCGCTTTTATTTCTGTTGGACCGTATTTCCGGAGAAAGTTTCCGATGCACGCCTATCGCTCCCACACCTGTGGGGAACTTCGCAAGTCCCATGTCGGTGAAACCGTAAAACTGTCTGGCTGGCTTCACCGTCGCCGCGATCATGGCGGGGTGATGTTCATCGACCTGCGCGATCATTACGGCCTGACGCAGATCGTGTTCAATCCGGGCTCACCTGGTTTCGGCACGGTTGAGCGACTGCGTGCGGAGAGCGTGATCACGCTGGAAGGCAAGGTCGTGGCCCGCGATGAGGGCCTCGTGAACCCGAATCTGGCCACGGGTGAGATCGAGGTCGTGGCGGGCGAAGTTACCGTCCAG
>NZ_DFME01000112.1:10287-29839 GCF_002375605.1 Hyphomonas sp. UBA3601
AAGTTACCGTCCAGTCGGAAGCCGCCGAGCTGCCGCTGCCTGTGTTTGGTGAACCGGACTATCCGGAAGAGATCCGCCTGACGCATCGCTATCTCGATCTGCGCCGCGAGACGCTGCATAAGAACATGATCCTGCGCAGTCAGGTGATCGCCAGCCTGCGCCGCCGCATGCTCGAACAGGGCTTCACGGAATACCAGACGCCGATCCTGACGGCGTCGAGCCCTGAAGGCGCGCGCGACTTCCTCGTGCCGAGCCGTATCCATCCGGGCGAGTTCTACGCGCTGCCGCAGGCGCCGCAGCAGTTCAAACAATTGCTGATGGTGTCGGGGTTCGACCGCTACTTCCAGATTGCGCCTTGTTTCCGCGATGAAGACGCGCGCGCAGACCGCTCACCGGGCGAGTTCTATCAACTTGATATCGAAATGAGCTTTGTCACGCAGGAGGACGTGTTCAATGCGATCGAGCCCGTCATGGCGGGTGTGTTCGAGGAGTTCGCAAACTGGGAAGGCAAGGGCCGAAAAGTTCCGGATGGCGCGTTCCCGCGTATCCCCTATGCCGAAGCCATGGCGAAATACGGTTCCGACAAGCCGGACCTGCGCAACCCGATCGAACTGGCGGATGTGTCCGAATTCTTCGAGGATGACAGCAAGACGGGCTTCGGTATCTTCGCCAAGATCATTGGCGGCGGCGGACGTGTGATCGCGATCCCAGCACCCAAGGCGGCTGCGGAGAAATCCCGCAAATTCTTCGACGAACTCGACAAGTGGGCGAAGAAGGAAATGCAGGCACCAGGACTTGGCTATGCGCGTCTCAAAGAGGCCGATGGCGGCGGTGTCGACAGCCAGGATCCTGTGCTGAAGAATTTCGAACCTGTCCATCTCGCGGCGCTTCTTGAGAAGCTCGATCTGGGGGCTGGCGACGGCATCTTCTTCTCGGCCGGCAAGAAAAGCGACGCCTACAAGCTCGCAGGCGCCGCGCGGACAAAGGTTGGCGAAGAGCTGGGCCTGATCGAGGATGGCGTGTTCCGCCTCTGCTGGATCGTCGACTTCCCGATGTACGAATATGATGAAGACAACAAGAAGGTCGATTTCAGCCACAACCCGTTCTCCATGCCTCAAGGCGGAATGGATGCGTTGTTGGCTGCTGATACTGAAGAGAAGCAACTGGACCTGAAGGCTTATCAGTACGACATCGTATGTAACGGTGTGGAACTGTCCTCTGGTGCGATCCGGAACCACAGCCCGGAACTGATGCTGAAAGCGTTCGAGCTGGCAGGTTATGGCCCTGACGTTGTGGAAGCGGAGTTTGGCGGCATGCTGAACGCATTCCGCTACGGCGCGCCGCCACATGGTGGCATTGCGCCGGGCGTAGACCGGATCGTCATGCTGCTCGCTGATGCCGAGAATATCCGCGACGTTACGCTGTTCCCGATGAACCAGCAGGCGCGTGACCTGATGATGCAGGCCCCGAGCCCTGTGGACGAAAAGCAGCTCAAAGAGCTTCACATTCGCCTTGCGCCGCAGATGAAGTCGTAAGCATTACGCCGCATCCCAAATTACAAAGGGCGGAGGGCCAAGCGCTCCGCCCTTTTCATTGACTTGCGTTTGCAAGTCTATTTGCTGGCAAAGGCCGCAGGCGCGACGGCTGTGCCGCAGAGCGGCAGGGTAAGGGTCGCTGGAAGGGTGGAACTGAGCGAGACGCACGCGCCCTCGAAGTCTGCGGTTTCAGCGCCTTTCAGGCCGGACAGGTCGGCGTCAATGAAGCGGACGTCCTTGAATGAGGCGCCATGCACAGCCGCGTTCCGCAGTTGGGAACCGGTCATGTTTGAGCCGTTGAAGACGGCGCCAGCCAGAATCGTTTCGTTTAGCCAGGACCCGGTGAGATTGGCACCTGACAGGTCTGCCGATTCCATCCGGGATCCCGTCAGGTCTGCCGAAGCAAAATTGGCTCCAACAAGCAAGGCGGTTTGAAGATTCGCGCCGCGAACATTTGCGCTCCGAAAATCAGCTCCAGATGCCTGAATACCCTGAAGGCGTGCATCAGACAGAATGGCTCCAGCGAATTGAGCAGAGGTAAGAATGGCGCCCCGCATGTCTGCGCTGGTCGCATTAGCGTTCTCAAAATTGGCATTGCCAGCCTGAACACCGCGCATGAAAGCGTATTCCATGTTCGCGCTGGAATAGTTTCCGCCAGCGAGGGACCAGCCAGTCAAATTCTTGCCGGATAGGTCACACTCCCCGCAGGCGCCTGCATAACCGGGGGACCAGGCCACGGGTTGACTCTGTGCCTGTGCCGACAAGGCGACAAAGGACATGGCGGATGCGGTAAGAAGTGCATGTACCAAGCGGATCATGGAACATGGATAACGCCTGATTTTGTTACCCCAAACTGAACAAACAGTAAGGACTGCCTAAAACACGGGAAGTGTTGCAATTCCGCCATGCCTTGGAAGACAGCGATTAACCGAAATTCGGAGAAAGAACCGCCGGTTTCTATTGATCATCTTGAAGTAATCAGGACGGAACTTCGCTCGTATCCTGTAATTCCTGCCCACACGTATCGCACTCGGCATCCCCGTCCTCGCTGATCTGGAACAGTGTGAAGCTGCCACAATTCGGGCACGCGTCGGTGAGGTAGGCTGGCGCGTTCAACGTCTCATCGTCGCCCTCCTCACCGGAAAGCTTTTCTTCGCGTTTCTTGTCCAGGATGACGATATTGTCCGGCAATTGCCCGCGTGAGAAGCCACGTGAGATCAACTGGGCGGCTTCTTCCGTAAACTCTGCGGTTTCGCGGGTTCCGTCCCCAGCGCCCCGACCGAGGCCGTCATGGGTGACATCGGCTTCGGCGAGGTCGTCCCGGCCGAGATAGGACACGGCGAGTTCGCGGAAGATGTAGTCTAGAATGGAGGTCGCTTTGGTAATGCGATCATTGCCGGTGACGGCACCAGCCGGCTCGAACCGGGTAAACACGAAGGCGTCGACGAATTCCTCCAGCGGCACACCGTATTGCAGACCGATAGAGGTGGCGATCGCAAAATTGTTCATCAGGCTCCGGAAAGCGGCGCCTTCTTTATGCATATCAAGGAAGATCTCCCCGAGCGCGCCATCATCAAACTCGCCCGTATGGAGGTAGACCTTGTGACCGCCGACTGATGCCTTCTGGATATAGCCTTTTCGGCGATCAGGGAGTCGGGTACGGGCATTTGGACCGTGACCCGTGAGAGCCGAACTTTGAGGGGATTCGTGTGGAATCTCGGCCTCTGCCGCCAGCTCGTCGGCGAGGCTGAGAATATGGTCCATGCGCTCGGCCACTTCTTCGTTTGCCGATGCCCGTATGCCGATCAACAGGGCGGACAGGCCTGCCTCGATAGCCTTGTCGGCCAAATCCAGACCGTCTCGCCCATTCACCCGGACGGTCGTCTGCCCGCCAAGCGCTTCGGAACACGCCATCGCGAAAGCCAGTTCAGCTTCTGCACCAACAGAAAGGTCCAGCCCGCATTGGCGAAAGGCCTGGGTGGCAACATCTTCGACCGTACCGTCAACGGCAGCTTCAGCATTTGAAATATCTTTTCTGGAGAACCCCATCGCGGAGAGAAGTGCGAGACCATCCGAATCGAAATTCTCTGGGGCCAGTTTCAGATCTTCGCTGATGATCTCGTCACCCAATACCCATCGGGAGAAGGCGGCGTTCAGGGGTAGTCCGTCGCTGAGCGCGCGTGTAACCCGGTCGAGGGCAGCTTCGGAGAAGCCGCGGTCTCGCAAACGGTCTGCCCCAAGGGCGGCTTCCAGGTCTTCACCTCCACAATTGGCCACCCGGTCCAATATTGTTGGGAGAGATTCTGGCGCGGTACGTGATATCGCCAGTCGAGCGCATCGCGCCAGGGTCGGGCCGTCATCGGAATAGGCCAGTACGGTGCGCACAGGCCCAGCGCCCTCGCTTTCGCATTCAGGCATCAAATCGGCGAGGTCTGTGATGGGCAGAATGGCAACCGTACAGGATTTCCGGGACGTTGCTCTGCGTGCCTCGAGACCGAGTACGCTGGCATGGCCTGCCGCTAGCGATGAGCCGGCTGCATGGGCCTTTACAAGGGCACATATCGCAGCCGCTACCAAACGTCCGTCGTCGCTATCATAGGAGAGGCCAAGCGAAAGCACGGCTGCGCCGAGACCCTGTATCAGGAGCAGGCCGTCTCCGACGCTTTTGCCAGCTGCTTCCGCCACAGAGCTCAACAAATCTGTTTCGAGTCCATCGGGGCTGACTGCCAGCGCGACATCCAGCAACCGACAAGCGGTACGTGCCGGAGCGAGGTCATCCTGAGCAAGAAGGATTTCAGCGCCTTCTTTGAGGGCACTTAATAGCAGGGTGTCGAATTCCGGATCGGCCGATTCTGCGCTGAAGACTGCTGCGGGGGGAGGCTGGTTATTGGCAGCGGCGATTCTCAAGGCCTCCGCCGTGCGTGCAAAACCGTCTGGCTGACGCAGCGCTTCTTCAAGTATGTCTTGCGGTAGGCCTGATGCCACGGCCTCCGCCAATTCTGCATTGCGTGGTGCATTGCCCAAACGTTCCAGCATTTCGGCGGTGGCAATCTGGGACGCGCCGAGCAAACCAGCAGACGCATAGGCGGACGCAACATTTCTCAGAGATTCTTCAGTAATCGGCCGCCGCCGTTTTCCCGCGGCCCGGAAGGCGGTTCCGAACTCCATCTCCGGAGAAAGCAGGCCGTCAGTCTCGGCGACCTCCACAATGGACGCAATCTCTGCAGTTTTCATCAAACCCTCCCGCGAATCACCAGCGAATCACATATTCGAGCGTGACGGTTCCGGTCAGGGGTATCAACCATTCCGGCAGCAAAATTAGCGGTCAGATCATAAAAACGTGCGTCGCATTGCCTGCGGCTGCCGTATGGATTAACTGCCCGGATAACGCCATATTACGGCCAACAAGACAGGTCAGGACATCCTCACGATGCTGAAACAGATTTTTACTTGGTGGAGCGGCAATACGATCGGAGCGGCTTTTGATATCAAGCGGCGCTCTGGCTATGTCGGGACCGACGAATACGGCAACCGCTATTTCGAGGAGCGCAAGCCGTCTCTCGAAGGGCGCAAGCGTCGTTATGTGATGTACAAGGGCCTGGCCGAGCCATCCAAGGTGCCTGCGGACTGGCATGGCTGGCTGCATCATACTGTCGAAGATCCGCCCACCAAGTCGCCGCTTACGCGCCGTGAATGGGAAACGGACCACAAGCCCAATATGACGGGCACTCCTTACGCCACCAAGCCGAAGGGCAGCCTGTCGACTGACATGGCACGCCAGAAGGCATCAGGCGACTATGAGGCATGGAACCCCGATGCGTGAATCACTCTTCGAAACCCTGATTGGCGCCGCCGTGGTCGCGGTGGCTGGAATCTTCCTCTGGTTTGCGATCGACCGCGGTGGAGAAACCCAGTCGCAAGGCGATCAGTACGAGCTTGAGGCGCGCTTCAACAATGTATCGGGCATTTCGCGCGGTTCCGATGTGCGTATCGCCGGTGTGAAGGCTGGCATCGTCAAAAGCATCGTGGGTGATCCGGAGCGGTTTGAAGCGGTTGTAACGCTCAGCCTGGACGAAAAATGGGCCCTGCCGGATGATACGGATGCCCGGGTGTCGACTGACGGTCTTCTGGGCGGAGCTTATGTGGCTCTGGAACCAGGTGGCAGCTTCGACAATATCCCCCAGGATGGGTCTGGTGAGATCAAGTATACGCGTGGCAGCGTCGACCTGCTGACCCTGTTTGCGTCCTTTGCTTCAGGCAGCGGTGGTGATGGTGCGTCCGACCCGGCGGCCAGCCCAGATGCCACAGCAGACGATGCATATCCGGATGAGGATTACCAATAATGCGTATGATGGTCTCTGCACTTGCATTGGCCGCCCTCGTTGGGGGCGTCGGACACGCGGCCACCTTCGTCCAGAAGGATACGGCCACGTTGCGCGCGCTCGACAAGATTACCGGCCGCTCCACGGATATTGACGTGAAAGTGGGTGAGCCGGTTGTCTTCGGATCCCTGAAGGTCGAACTGCAGGTCTGTTACCAGACCCCGCCGGAGGAAGCGCCGGAAAGCGCAGCATTTCTCAAGATCGCCTCGACCCAGCCTGTGGCTGTTGAGACGATGGAAGCTGCTGTCGATGCGGAGGATGTCGAAACCGTCAGCGAAGATAATCCAGAACTCTTTTCGGGCTGGATGTATGCTTCATCGCCAGGACTCAGCGCGCTTGAACATCCTGTCTATGATATCTGGGTAATACGCTGCGCTGCGCCGGAGCCTGTGAAGCTCGCACCACGTCCGTCCGAAGAGGATGCGGAGTTCGAATAGAATTTGGCCTCTACAGTGAGGGCGTCTTTCAAGAGTTTCTTGAAATCCTGACGGGGTATTTCGATAAGCCCGAATTGCTCCAAGTGGGGATTATGGAACTGCGCGTCGAGCAAGACGAAACCGTCTTCGAGAAGATGCGCCACCAGATGGACCAGCGCAATCTTTGACGCGTCCGTCGCGCGTGAGAACATGCTTTCTCCAAAGAAGGCGCCGCCAAGTGCCACCCCATAAAGGCCGCCGACCAAATTGTCGCCGTCCCAGCATTCGATGGAATGGGCGTGGCCCTCGCGGTGGAGCGAGCTGTACAGATTCAGAATGGGCGAGTTGATCCAGGTGCTTTCGCGCCCCTTTGCACTCTCAGCGCACAATTCCATGACACGCGTAAAGGCCTGATCAATGGTCACGCGAAACGGATCCTGCTTGACCTTTCGGAGCAGGCGCTTGGGCACGTGGAAATCACCAAGCGGAATGATCCCTCGCATATCAGGGTCGACCAGAAACAAGTTCGGGTCATTTCGGGCATCGCCCATGGGGAAAATCCCCCGACGATAGCAAGCAAGCAGATCGGATGAACTAAACCGCTGTGACATGGAATTATATGAACCAGCGGCTTATGTGATGTCTACCCTTTGTCGATCCTTGTGGAACGCGAAAGGTGAAAAATGCTCACTTTTTTGTATCAGTTTGATTTTCAAGAAACTTTTCGAGCCAGTGAATATTGTATTCACCTTCGAGTACATCCTCATTCTCGACGAGTTCGCGGTGCAGATCCAGCGTCGTGAAGACCCCGCCGATGACCATTTCCTGCAAGGCCCGGCGAAGGCGCATGATACACTCACGGCGGGTTCGCCCGTGCACGATCAATTTGCCGATCAGCGAGTCGTAGTGAGGAGGAATGCGGTAGCCCGAATAGGCCGCACTATCGAGTCTGACATCAGGTCCGCCGGGTGCGTGGAAGTCTGTGATCAGGCCCGGGGAAGGCACGAACGTCTTTGGGTGCTCGGCATTGATCCGGCACTCGATGGCGTGACCGACCAGCATGACATCTTCCTGCCGGAATGAGAGTTCCTTCCCTTCGGCAATGCGGATTTGTTCGCGCACCAGGTCGATGCCTGTGATCATTTCGGTGACAGGGTGCTCGACCTGGAGCCGCGTGTTCATTTCGATGAAGTAGAATTTACCGTCTTCATAGAGGAACTCGACCGTACCGGCGCCGCGATAACCAAGTTTTTCCATCGCACGGGCGCAGATGCCGCCGATCTCTTCACGCTGGGCCTGATTCAGAGCAGGCGAGGGCGCTTCCTCGAAGACTTTCTGGTTACGTCGCTGCAGCGAACAATCGCGCTCCCAGAGATGGGCTACATTGCCATGCGTGTCAGCGATGATCTGGACTTCGATGTGACGCGGGCCCTGAAGATATTTCTCAAGATACACGGCATCATCACCGAATGCAGCCTTGGCTTCGGTCTTGGCGGTTCGAACGGCATTTTCGAGGTCTGCTTCAGTCTTGGCGAGCTTCATGCCTCGACCGCCGCCGCCAGCAGATGCTTTTACGAGGACCGGAAAGCCGATTTTCTTGGCGGCCTTCTTGGCTTCGGCAATAGACGACAATGCGCCTTCTGAACCGGGTACGCACGGCACGCCCGCTTCTATCATTGCGGCCTTGGCAGCGATCTTGTCGCCCATGATGCGGATATGCTCGGCCGTAGGACCAATGAACGCGAGCCCATGTGCTTCGACCATTTCGGCGAATTGGGCGTTCTCCGACAGAAAGCCGTATCCCGGATGGATCGCGTCCGCGCCGGTGATCTCGGCAGCGGCAAGGATCTGCGACTTCTTCAGATAGCTTTCGGACGATGGCGCAGGCCCGATGCAGACACTCTCGTCCGCGAGGCGCACAGCCATGGCGTCGCTGTCTGCTTCGGAATGGACGACCACGGTGGACAGTCCCATTTCCTTGCAGGCGCGGTGAATCCTCAGCGCGATCTCGCCGCGGTTTGCGATGAGAACCTTCTTGATAACGGGTTGGTCAGCCATATTACTCGATCAGAATGAGAGCTTCGCCATATTCAACTGGCTGGGCATCAGTGACGTAGATTTCTTTGACGGTACCGGCCTTGTCGGCTTCGACTGGATTGAAAGTCTTCATGGCTTCGACGAGCAAGATCGTGTCGCCCTTTTTCACCTTGTCGCCAACGCCGACGAATTGCTTCGCACCGGGTTCAGGCGACAGGTATACGGTGCCGACCATCGGAGACTTGATGGCGTTGTCAGATGTCTGAGGTGGAGCGTCTGTGGTGGCGACAGGAGCGGCTGCTGACGGAGCAGCGGCAGCCGGTGCAGCGACCGGCGCGGCCATAGCGGCCTGCACAACCGGCGCAGCAGGTTTGCTGACGCGGATGCGTAGGCCTTCATGTTCAACTTCAACTTCGCCAAGGTCTGCTTCCCGCAGAATGGCTGCGAGTTCCCGGACAAGTCCGGTATCCAGCTTGTTCTTCGTTGTGCTCATGGGATGTCAGGTCTCTTATTTGCCCGTGAGGGTCTTTGCCGCCATTAGCGCCAGCTCATAACCATAGGCGCCAAGGCCTGCAATCGTGGCCTTCACAGCGGGGGATACGTAATTCACCTGGCGGAACGCTTCGCGCGCCGCAGGATTCGACAAATGAACTTCAATTACAGGGATTTTGCACGCTTTCAGCGCGTCGTGAAGAGCAATGGATGTATGCGTGTAGGCTGCAGCATTCAGAATGATGGCGGCGCCCTTTTCAGATGCCTCCTGAATCCAGCCCACCAATTCGCCTTCATGATTCGTCTGGCGAAGCTCCAGCGGTGTTCCATCTGCCAGCGCTTCGAGACGTGCATGGATGTCAGCGAGGGTCTCGTGCCCGTAAATCTCGGGCTCGCGTGAGCCGAGAAGGTTGAGGTTTGGGCCTCCAAGGACATATACGGGCTTGGTCATAGTCTTCCGTCTTGCGCTGTAACGCCGGGCAAGGCAAGGGGGCTGGTGAACGGAGAAAACCCGAATGTTGATTACAGTCAATGGCGTATCTCGCGAAGTCGAACCTGGCCTGACGCTGGCCATGTTGGTGCTTCAACTGGCAGGCGAGTCCGACAGGGATCAGCGCGGCATTGCGATTGAGCGAAATCTCGAAATCGTGCCGAAGTCAGAGCATGCCAGCACTGTGATTGAGGACGGCGACAAGATAGAAGTGGTTCAGTTCGTGGGTGGTGGCTGATCGCTTGCGATCTCAGCTATTTGCGCCATCCAGCTCTTGCAGACCAGACAGGTTAGAATTTTGACAGATCCCCTTATCATCGCCGGCAAATCCTATAATTCCCGCCTGATCGTAGGCACGGGCAAGTATCAGACTTATCAACAGAACGCGGACGCAGCGCGGGCTGCTGGCGCGGAGATCGTCACCGTGGCTTTGCGGCGGGTGAACTTGTCGGACCCGAACGAAGAGCGGCTGACAGACTTTGTGAAACCAGACGAATTTACTTATCTGCCAAATACAGCCGGATGTTACACGGCGGATGAAGCTGTTCGCACGCTGCGCCTGGCGCGCGAGGCCGGTGGCTGGAATTTGGTGAAGCTGGAAGTGCTGGCTGACCAGAAGACGCTCTATCCGAACATGCCGGAGACGCTTGAGGCAGCCAAAGCCCTGATCGCCGATGGGTTTGAGGTCATGGTTTATTGTTCCGATGATCCGGTCTACGCGAAGATGCTGGAAGACGCAGGTTGCTGCGCGATCATGCCGCTCGGTAGCTTGATTGGGTCAGGCCTCGGAATCATGAATCCGGTCAATATCCGTCTCATTGTCGAGCAGACACGAGTGCCGGTGATTGTCGATGCGGGTGTCGGAACGGCCTCGGACGCCGCGATTGCCATGGAACTGGGCTGTGATGGCGTGCTGATGAATACGGCCATTGCCGCCGCGAAGGATCCGATCCGGATGGCCAATGCCATGAAACATGCGGTGATCGCCGGTCGAGAGTCCTATCTGGCCGGGCGGATGCCAAAAAAGATGTATGCGGATCCAAGTTCGCCGCTTGCGGGCCTGATCTGATCAGAACAACGCGAGTGCTGCGTACAGGATCAGGCACATCAAAAATCCTACCACGCTGATCAGCGTGGTAGAGACGGTCCATGTACGCAGTGTCTCACCTGGCGTGATGCCGAAGATCCGTCCAACGAGCCAAAAGCCACTATCATTCACATGGCTGCCGGTTGTTGCGCCCGCGGCAATCGCGATGGCCACAATACCTAGCTGCGGGGCGGAGAGATCGGCCATCGCCACAATGGGCGCGGTCAGGCCGGCTGACGTTATCATGGCAACCGTGGAGCTGCCTTGGGCGAGCCTCAGGATGACGGCGAGTACGTAGCCCGCCAGAAGCGGACCAAACCCCAGACCAAGCGCGGCATTTGCGATCTGCTCGCCAGCGCCTGTGTCCACAAGAACCTGCTTGAACGCGCCGCCCGCGCCAGTGACGAGGATGACTGCGCCTGTAGGCTCGAATGCGCGGGCCATCGCGTCCGACATCAATTTCCGGCTCTGGACGGTCTTTGGATAAAGCAGCAGCCAGGATGCGCCGCATGCAATCAGGAGCGCGCTAAATGGATGCCCGATGATTTCAAGCACATATTTGATGGGGCCGTCCGGCAATATTCCCGCAAGCGTGCCCAACAGAATCAGGACGAGTGGCAGCGTAATCAGGAATATGGCCCGTTCGGGCTGTGGGATGGGCCGGGTTGTATGATTGCTGGTTTCGTCCAGTTCGAAGGCCGGATTGCCGATTGGCATGCGGTTGCGCTGCTCCAAAAACGCCGCGAAGAGCGGACCGGATACGGCCAGCGCGACGCAGCCTGTTATTGCGCCGAAGAGGATAACCCAGCCCAGGTCCGCGCCTATCAGCTCCGCGATGGCGATCGGTCCCGGCGTGGGCGGTAGGAAAGCGTGGCCGACCGCGAGCCCTGCCATGAGCGGGAGACCAAGAGACATGGCGGGTTTCAGCCGGTCATGAGCCATGGTGAGGATCAGGGGTGCGAGTATGATGAGGGCGACATCGAAAAAGACAGGTGTGGACGCCAACAAGCCAATGCCGGCGATCTTCCATTGGTTCGTCTTGAAGCTGGATGAAGTAGAGAGTTTTGAAGCCAGAGCGTCGAGCGCCCCAGAGGCCTGCAGGATCGCGCCGAACAACGCGCCAAGCCCGATGACTGTGGCAATGAACCCCAGCGTGCCGCCCAGGCCTTTTGCCAATGTGTCGAAGGCTTGTTCTGGGGCCATGCCCGCGGCCAGGGCACTGAATATGCTGACCAGTAGCAGGGCCGCGAAGGCATTCATCCGCGCACGCAATATCAGCGCAAGCAGTGCCGCAATACCAAACCCGGTTGCCAGCAGGGGGCGGTAGACGAGGATCGCTTCGGTCAGCTCCATGCGAGGCCAATTGATGTCGTTCTGATGCGCATGAGTGTGTCATGTGCGGTCATGTAAAGTGTGCGGCCGTCTGCGTCGCCGAAGCAGCAATTGGCAGTTGCCTTGCCGGTGTTGATCCGGGCAAGGGGTTTGCCGTCCGAGGCCAGAAGGAACACGCCGCCCGGGCCCGTTGCAAAGATGTGACCCGAACGCGTCACAGCCATCCCGTCCGGCAGGCCCGGAGCCGTGTCGGACATGAACGGCTTGGCGTCAAAAAGCACCGAACTGGAAGAACCATCAGGTGCCATGCGCAGGATGACCGGCTGGTCGGGATCCGATTGGCTAACATAGAGTGTCTGGCTGTCTGGTGACAGCACGATGCCATTCGGGAAAGTCATTGTATCGATAAGGCGGGTGATTTCTCCATCTGGTGACAGACGGTACACGCCGTTGGCATCTTGCTCCTTCAGGGGAGAGTCATTCATGCCCTCCAGCCCATAGGGCGGATCGGTGAAGAACAGGCTTCCGTCAGGCCCTTCGACAACATCGTTTGGGCTGTTGAACTTCTTGCCATTGAACGTGGCGGCAATGATCTCACGATGCCCGGTTTCGAAGTCCATTCGTTCGACCGCGCGACGACCATGGTTGCAGATGAGAAGTGAGCCATCGTGAGAAATAGCCAATCCATTGGCGCCCGGTTCGCGGAAACCCGTCGCCTGCTCACGTGCAACGCCCGAAGGGGCCAGGAATTCCGTCGCGCCGCTGGCTTCTGACCATTTCCACGCAATGTTCTCCGGTACATCGGTAAAATACAGGCAGTTGCGTGCGCGATCCCAGACCGGCCCTTCACTCCATGTATAACCGGAGGCCAAAACCTCCAGTCTTGCGAAAATATCCAACAGGGAATGGGCTTCCGCATCGAAGATCTCGAGATCGGGATTGGACGCCTTTCCGATCGGAGTGGTGGCGCAAGCCGAAATCAGGGTGGCTGCGGCGGCAGACCCCATGAAGCCACGTCGCGTTTGTTTCATTCTACATGTGTCCTTGTGGCAATTGCGCTGGCTGGAACGTTCGTGTGGTAAGCCTGATCAATGATGACCTCCGCGCGCGCCCGAATGTCGTCAGCGGATGCACCCACCATGAATTCGATCTTACCGGGTTCTACGATCCAGCCGTCCCGTGCCGTGTAGTACGCCATCTGGTCGGGGGTCAGGGTGAAGCTCACTGTGCGGGATTCACCAGCCGGGATATGGACTCGCTTGAATCCGCGCAGTTCTCGTTTCGGTCGGGCAATCGTGGCGAGCGGATCACGCATATACAGCTGAATCACCTCATCAGAATCGACGTCTCCGGAATTTGTGACCTTGATGCTCAAGGTGAATTCATCTGCATCGGTTGTTGCGATCAGGTCACCATATTCGAAGCTGGAATAGGTCAGTCCATGACCGAAGGGGAAAAGCGGCGTGATCGGAATATCGATGAACCGGTTCGTGTCTTTCGACAGGTCCGGGTCAGCGGGGCGCCCACCGGGATATTCGGAATAGGTGTGCGGCACCGCACCGGTGCGTCGCGGAAATTCGATAGGTAGGCGACCCGCAGGGGAGACATCACCCCATATCACGTCAGACAGCGCGTTTCCGGCTTCAATGCCCAGCATCCATGTGTTGAGCACGGCATCAGCGGCTCCAACTTCCTGTTCCATTGCGAGCGGCCGTCCCGTCACCAATATGATCGTAACGGGTTTGCCGATCTCAAACATCGCCGCGGCGAGGGCGGACTGGTTCTGGGGAAGGGCAATATCTGAGCGGCTGCGCGCTTCCCCGGACAGGTCGAAATCCTCCCCGATCACCAAGAGAATATGATCGGCGGCCGACGCAATCTCCACAGCAGCCTCAATAGAAGAATCCGCGTCATTTGAAGGATGCGCGCCGGCTGCATATGTAATGGTGGTGCCGTCAGGAGCGTTTTGTTGCAGGCCCTCAAGCAATGAGACGACATCCTCGACCTTGCCTTGTGCACGCCAAGAGCCGAGCTGAGTCAGCTTGTCTTCCGCCAAGGCACCGATAACGGCGATTTTCTGAGGGGATTTGGAGAGTGGCAGAACCTGGTTTTCATTCTTCAGGAGCACCGTTGATTTCACCGCGGCTTCGCGTGCTGTGCGTCGGAATTCATGGCTCAGCAGAGTTGTCTTTTCCCGTTCTGCATCGTGATAGTCCATCGGTTCGTCAAACAGGCCCAATCGCTCTTTTGTCGTCAGTATACGGGCAACTGCCGCGTCGAGATCATGTGTCAGGCATTCATCTGACTGCACAGCGGTCTTGATCCTGGTTGGCAGGACCATGCTGGTCATGTCCATGTCGACGCCCGCGCGCAGGGCAAGCACTCCCGCCTGTTCTTCAGATTCGGCCACGCCGTGATTCATCAATTCAGCGACTGCATTCCAGTCGGACACGATCATGCCGTCAAAGCCCCACTCGCCCCGCAATACATCATCGATGAGATATTCATTGGCTGTGGACGGAACCCCGGCGACATCATTGAACGCCGTCATCATGGAGCCGGTGCCAGCCTTCGTGGCGGCGTAGAAGGGAGGCAGATAGGTTTCGAACAGGCTTTGATCGCTGATGTCAGCAGACCCATAGTCGCGGCCGCCAGTTGGGGCACCATATGCGCCGAAGTGTTTCGTCGCAGCGAGAATGGTGTTTGGGGCTGCCAGGCTTTCGCCCTGATAGCCCTCGACCTGCGCGACTGCCATACGAGACCCCAGATATGGGTCCGCACCAGCACTCTCGACGATTCTGCCCCATCGCGGGTCACGCGCAATGTCGACCATCGGGGCGAACGTCCAGTGAAGGCCTGCTGACGACGCCTCGTCAGCGGAGATGACGGTGGCTTCCCGCCAGACGTCTGGATCCCATGATGCCGCCATTGCCAGTGGTACCGGAAAAATCGTTCGGTAGCCGTGAACTACGTCCATCGCAAAGAGGAGCGGGATGCCCAGACGGCTTTCTTCAATGGCGACCTTTTGGAGCTCACCCAGCGGCTCAGCGCCCGCAACATGAAGATAGGAGCCAATCTCGCCATTCCGGACTTTGCCGAGTTCTTCAGGGGTGAGCTTTGAATTCAGCGACTTGCTGCGGCCACCTGCGGCCTGGTTTAATTGACCGAGTTTTTCATCAATAGTCATCTGGGCCACCAACGAACGTACGCGCTGTGATGCACTCGTCAGACTCACATTCGGCGTGCAGGCTCTGGCCTCGGAAATGTCAGAAACGACGGTGTCAGCGGGTGCGGTAGGCGCTTGCACAGGCGTGGCGCAAGCGGTCGCCAACAAGGTGGTCGCCAAGGCGCCAATCGCAAGCCGGCGCTTCGTGCCCGTGTAAGCATCGGTCATAATTCCCTCCCCATAAGTGTCGCGTCGACCGCGTTTCGTTAGCGCAATCATTGGGGGAGTGGCTATTTATGTCAACGCTAACATTTTCCCGTCCAAAAGAGTGTTCGATGTCTGTGACCGTTTAGTGCAGCGGGGCATTAGGTATACGTCAGGCTTTTACGAGGCCGATCTCGCGGAGCCGTTCCATGAGATAATCCTGAGCCGTGATCGGGGCTTCGGCTTTGCCGCCTTCAGCGACACAGCGAGGTAGCGCTTCGATCAGGTAATCCTGATTGAAATGCAGAAAGAAGGGCGTCGAGTAGCGCGGGAATTTTGCTCGCTCGGCAGATGGGTTAAGCACGCGGTGCGTTGTGGACGGCAGTACACCGCCCGTCAGGCGCTGTAGCATGTCTCCGCAATTGATGACCAGCGCGCCAGCGGGCGGATTAACGTCCAGCCATTCGCCTGAACTGTGCAAGACCTGGAGGCCGGCCTCCTCAGCACCCAGCAACAGCGTGATGACATTAATATCCTCATGCGCGCCGGCGCGGACCGTGCCTGCGGGTGGAGGAGTTTGCTGCGGGGGGTAGTGGAGCAGACGCAGGATCGAGTTGCCGAAATTGACCTTGTCGTCGAACCAATCCTCGGCGAGCCCAAGATGCAAGGCGACACCTTCCAGAATTTCTCGGCCCATTTCATCCAGTGCATCAAAAAGTGCGGTTGTGGCTCCGTCAAAGGCGGGTACTTCCGGGACGCTGGGTGTGTCGGCCATCGTCGCGCGATAGGGGCTGTCCTCCGGCAGGGCGCGGCCGGTGTGCCAAAATTCCTTGAGGTCGGCATGAGCGTTGCCTTTGGCGTTTTCCGTCCCAAAGGCCGTATAGCCGCGCTGGCCACCCCCTTGGCGTCCGTCATATTTCAGCTTTTCCGCGTCCGGCAGAGCAAAGAAAGCCTTGGTCGCATCCAGATTGCGGTCAATCACGCCCTGATCGACTGTATGGCCGGACACCACTGCGAACCCTGTCTCTCGAAAGGAGCGGCAGAGCGCATCTCCGAACGCTTTTTTATCGGATTTGAACAGGTCGAACGGGACGGGTTTGAAATAGTCGGTCATCATTATCGGGGTCTCTGGCAAGAATTAGAGGGGAGATTAGCACAGAGGGATGGGCCGACCATACGTAACGCCACATATGTAGCAGTTGTGCGTGCAATTGAGTTTGGCCGTGCTTTCGTGGAGATTTTGACGGCTCCACCGAATTCAGGGGCTTGCGATCAGGATGGGGTTTCTCTAGACCCCATATTCCGCGCTGGAGAGGTGGCCGAGTGGCTGAAGGCGCGCCCCTGCTAAGGTCGTCGGGGTGGCTCCACCTACCTGTATTATAAAGAGAAAATCTACAGTTTTGGAAGTTTCCCCCAGAAATCCCCCATGCATTTTTACTATAAAGTCCGTACACGTCGATAAGGGTTTCGAGTCTTCTCCATCCTCAATCACGGAACGCGATAAGAAATTTGCAAGATATTGATCTTTATCTCTCTTAGGTAGCACAGCTGCTTGTGCTGTGTCGAGAACTAGTAACAATTGTGTCTTGGTTTTGCTGACTGGCACCGCAGACGGGGGAAACAAATGAGACACAAGCCATTAGATTTACAGTCCGAAGTCAAAAGGGCCAATTTACCCGATGGCTTGAATGGCTTCCTGTTTCCAATGTTTGAGGCGGTTTCAAATGCGTTTCATTCTATCGAGGAACGCTGGGGAGATGATCTTGAGGGCCAAGGCCGTTTGGAAGTCCTTTTCGATGCTGAAAACAAGCAAATACAAGTTTCGGATAACGGAATAGGTTTCGACGACAACAATTTGTCATCGTTCTTGACGCCATTGACTGGAAAGAAATTTGAGCGCGGTGGTAAGGGGTTCGGACGCTTCATGGCGTTCAAGGTGTTCAAAGAAGTGTACTACTCTTCAAAACAGACCGCCAGCGATCAGCCTTTGCCGAATGGTGTCTACTTGTACGACCCCTTTTCAACAGAAGATAATTTGGTCCGTACCCTCAACGTCGCAGATAAAATTGTTCACGATGCCGATTGCGGTGTTGCGGTCATGTTGGGATCTCCTCTTAATGAATACGAGGACTATTTCAAACTAGACTCTAAAGACAGTGAACATAACGTGTCAGCAGAAGACGTTGTTGCGGCTGTGCTGGACCACTTCCTCATCGAGTTCCTCCAAAAGAAAGTCCCAAAGCACTTCATACTAACCATTCAGGATGTCCCATTTAATCTGTACCAGTACTTTAATGATGGGCTGTCCATTGCGGGTGAAAAAGCTGAATTTCTGCCGGTTGGGCAGGGTAGCAACTCGTTTGAGTTCACCTATTATAAAGTAGGGGCGGACCAAGCTAAGAAACATAGGCTGTATTTCTATGCGAACAATCGCGCAGCGAGCGAGCCTGAGAATATTTCTTCGAATCTGAATAAGCAGCCGTTCAGTGAAATAGTCGGCCAAGAAGAGAAAAGGTACTACTACCTAGTCGCCGTTTCGAGCGAATTTTTTAAGTCCTCTCAGTCTCGAGATCGGATTACGAACTTGCATGGAAAGATCGAATTCGACGGTAAAAAGAAATCAATCAAAGATCATCTCATTTCGCTGGCAAAAAAACACATCCTTGAAATCGAGGCCGAGTACACAGCTGGGCGCCGAAAAAAAATGAAAGAGGATGTTGATCACTTGATAGCGATCGATCCGTTGCTCAGGAGGGGTTTGGGTAACAAGACCAGTGCAGAATTTGTTCGAAAGAGAGCGATTACCGAAACCCGAGAACAGTTGGCGTCTGATCTGTTCATTGAGAGGTTCCGGCGTAAATTTGATTTCAGTAAGCTGGCCACAGACGCGAGTTTGGACAAATTAGTTTCAATCGTTCGTACACAAATTCCTGAAGATGCCAAAGAAGCACTGGCGGTCTACGTGGCTTATCGGAACCAAGTTATCCGCATATTTCGTGAGCTATTGAAAAAGCAGGAAGAGGGGCTGGCTACGGAGGATCAGGTACATCAGTTGATCTATCCAAGATACAAAGACAGCGAAGAAGTTGACTTTTCATCCCACAATCTCTGGCTCCTGGATGATGATCTCGCATATGCGCGATACATCTCTAGCGATCGCACGACTGAAAGCGCTGCACGAAATAAAGGAGAGTATGCGCACGACCTTTTGATCAACAATGAAAATGAACTGATGATTGTTGAGATGAAGAGGCCTCAAAAGAAAAGTTATGATGGCACGAAGGAAGAGAGTACGAACAATCCCATCGACCAGTTGAAACGGCAAGTTTCGGCTATAAGAAAAAAGCAGAAAGTTCTGACGTCTGGTGGACGAGAGGTTCAAATTCCTTCCGACTCCATGGTCCGGGGCTACATTCTGGCAGATTGGAATGACTCTCTCCAAACTTACCTTGAGCAAGAAGATTTCATCATAACGAACTTCGGTGGCCGAATGGCGTACCGTTATTATAACGCACTAAATATCATGATTGAGGTGCTGGCGTTTGATCGTTTGGTGGATCGAGCTTGCAACCGGAACGAGGCTTTTGTCCAGATGCTGGATGGGCGATCAAACTATGACAGAATACAAAATAGCCCGCTTAGCTCTGATTAGCGTTTAGGTACCAATCCGAATTTTCTTAATGGAATGCAGATTGCCGTCATCTCGATGCGCAATCGAGCAGATGAAGTGTTCGAAAGCTGTTCCATTTTCCCCCAGTTTTCCCCCACGTTCCACGTCTGTTCACGGCAATTGACGGCAATTGACAGCAATTCACGGCAATTGAGCCTTGCCCCAAATCCCCAATATATATAGGGATTTCAGGCGCTGGAGAGGTGGCCGAGTGGCTGAAGGCGCGCCCCTGCTAAGGGCGTATACGTTAACGCGTATCGAGGGTTCGAATCCCTTCCTCTCCGCCAGCCACCTGATGTGCTGATTTTGCTTAATAAAAACAGATAATTAGGGCGGCCACTATTTAGTGTGTAGGACAGCCGCCGTTTGAATTGTAGGACGCCTGAACGGTCAGCTCTTCTGCCGAGCACACATTGGGCAAATAAGGCCTCCATCAGAGAGTGGGTCTAAAAAAAGCCCAATCTACTGACGCTGAAATCTTTTGGCCGGTGGTGTCAGCGGAACCGGACTTGAGGTAACCAATCTTGGGGTTTAGCCTCAGGAAATGGTCAAAAACCCGTTTCGCTACTTCAAAACCTCACCTGAGATCATCCAACTCGCTGTACTCCTATATGCCCGCTTTCCGCTCTCACTTCGCAATATCGAGGATCTGCTCCACGAGCGCGGCATAGATGTCTGCCACGAAAGCGTCCGCCTATGGGTCGATCGGTTCGGGTCTTACTTCGCTCATAAGATCCGGAA
>NZ_DFME01000112.1:30163-39310 GCF_002375605.1 Hyphomonas sp. UBA3601
GAGTCTTTTGTCACGAAGAAGCGCGACAAAGCCGCCGCGCTGAAATTCCTAAAGAAAGCAATGAAGAGATGCGGTAATCCACATGTCGTCGTGACAGACAGATGCTCTTCTTATCGGGCGGCTATGAAAGTGATTGGGAACGAGGGCCGCCAAGAGACTGGCCGGCATCTCAACAATCGCGCCGAGAATTCCCACCTGCCCTTTCGACGAAGAGAGCGAGCAATGTCGCGATTTCGTCGTATGCGAAGTCTGCAGAAGTTCGTTTCAATGCATTCGTCAGTGTACAATCACTTTAATTTCGAAAGGCACATCAACCCCAGAATTCAATTCAAACAGAAACGCGACGCCGCTCTTCGCGAATGGCGCGACCTTCTCGTCGCCTAGCACCTGCTCGTTCACGAATAATGGAGACGGGTTCGCGTTAGACTGACACCACCCAGTAAGTGTATCATCTTAACTGCGCGGTCCGTTGAAGGCCTCGTCGAGCAAATAACCTTCAAGAGTCTCAGCCATTCAATAGATTACCGCTTCACTATGTCCAAGCCTGAGGGAAATTGCTGTCTTTACATATAGACTAAATTGAGCTTTGGATCGTGACCATGCACCGTCTGGTAGCTCTTCTCTGTGCGATTTTCGCCATATCACCATTCCTGTCAGGGGCGGCGCATACGCGTGCGCATGCTGAAGAGCTGCATCATGTGATGCCAATCGATCATCATCTTGATGAGCAGGGCCTCGGTCATGACACTCTGTCCGATCTGGACGATGAGCACTCGCACGAGCTTGATCATGAGGATCACCCTCCGGAACTTCATTTTGTTGCGCTTGGCATTTCTTCACCGACTGGTCTCGTCAAGTCAGTTGTGCCTTTTGTAAGGCTTGTATCCGGTCCGCCATCCTATCGCGGACCCATCCGCCTGAAAGATCCGGATCCCGAACGAATTTCAGCCTGAACATAATATCGTACATTGTTACGCCATGCGGGCGTCCAATGTTTGCTTGTTCAGCCTGGAGTAAGTTTCATGGCACTTAAAATTATAGGCTGCGCCTTGATCATGGCGTTGCCACTTCTGCCGGTCAGCGCGCAGACATCCGTTTGTGAAGCAGGCGAAGATCTCGAAATTGTGACGTCCTCTCAAGCCATGCGGGCTGCACTTGACGCCGACTTGCGACCCATCCTGGCGGACAAGGGTGTGGCCCTGGCCCGCACGGAACGGACGATTGCTGCACTTCGCCCAATGGATACGATCAGTCTCGAAACGGAAAATTTTCCAGGCATCGGTCTGGCGGGCGAGATCGACAATCTGGAAGTGACAGGGCGATTCTCAAGGACGTGGGAGCGCGGTGGCAAAAGAGAGGCGCGCGAAGCGGTGGCGCGCGCAGGGATAGCCGTTGCAGAAACTGAGCGGGAAATCATCGAGCACGATATCGCTCACGCGATTGAGACGCTGTATGTTGAAGCTGTCCTCCTGGAGCGCCGAGCCGATCTCGCCTGCAAGCGGGTCGCGATTTCACGGTCTTTGAAGGAAATTGTTGATCGCCGCGTGGAAGCTGCCCGAGACCCACTTCTTGCGCAGGCGCGGTCAGTGACGGACCTCGCTAGGGCTGAGGCAGAAGCGCTTCAATACCACCGCCTCGCCGCCGAGCGGCGTATGACCATTGCCAGTATGTGGGGCAGGGCGGAGGATTTTGCGATCGAGCCTGGATTCATTGAGCGCCGCTTGAAATCAGGCCAGCTGGATATTCCAGGTGTGTACTCACCTGAATTCGAAAAACTGCAGGCGGAAGACCGCCGCCTTGCGGCTGAGACAGAACTTCGAAGGGCGGAAGCAGTGCCAGATGTGACTTGGAGCGCGGGTGTTCGGAAATTCGGATATCGAGAAGACATTGGCGTCATCGCCGGTGTCTCCATCCCTCTGGGTACGCAGAGTCAGTCAGCTGCCAAAGTTGCCAAACACCGGGTTCAACAAGAACTCGTCGCTGTCCGCGAACGTGTGCTGCGCCAGCAATTGCTGCGTCAGGCAGTCAACTATCAGCGCGCGGCGCAAAACGCGCAGGCCAGCATACGAGATATAGATGACGTTTTACTTCCTGAAGCGATCCGCGCGCTTGATCTGGCCCAAGAGGGGTATGACCGCGGCGCATTTTCGTACCTCGAAATCATCGATGCGCAGCGAACACTTGCTGAACTGCGTGAACAGCGTCTCGGCCATATCGAGACCTTCATCCTGAACGAAGCTGCTCTTTCCCGCGTCACGGGCCGGGAAGACTGGCAGTCCATCGTGGAGACTGCACAATGAATCCTCGCATTCTTTATCCTGTTGCCGCTGCAGTAATTGCAGCGCTGATGACCCTCACCGGCTGCGGCAGCCAGAATTCAGCGCCAGGCGATGGCGACAATATTCATACTGGGGCCGGAGAATCTGAAACTGCGGAAGGGCCTCATGGAGGACGTCTGTTGGAAGAAGGGGATTTTGCGCTGGAAATGACGATTTTTGAGTCAGGTGTCCCGCCTGAGTATCGAATTTATCCTTTCCTTGCAGGTGAACCTGTTGATCCGTCCCGTGTCGCGCTGACAGTTCGCCTCGACCGACTTGGAGACGAGGAGGATATTTTCGAATTCTCTCCGGTTCAGGATTATCTGAAAGGCGACGGTGTCGTTACCGAACCGCATTCTTTCGAGGTCTTCGTCGACGCCCAACATCAGGGCACGTCTTACTCTTGGAGTTATGAATCCTTCGAGGGCCGCACCACGATTGCCGACGACACAGCTGTGTCCATGGGTGTCGAGACTGAAATTGCCGGTGCTGCGGTGATCAGGGACATAATTCCTCTCTCGGGCGTGACGGCCCTCTCGCCATCTGCGACCGCGGAGGTTCGGGCCCGCTACCCCGGTCCAGTCCAGTCGGTCAGCGTCGGCGTGAATGATATGGTTCGCAAGGGACAGACGCTGGCGCGCGTCGAAAGCTCCTCCAGTCTTCAGAGTTATTCGGTCACCGCGCCGGTATCGGGGACAATCCTTGAACGCAACACCAATGCGGGCGATGTCGCGGGCGATCAATCTCTCTTCACGATCGCTGACCTCAATCAGTTGGAGGCGCGTCTGCACGTCTTCCCTAACGATGCAGGGAAGGTGAAAACAGGTCAGAGCGTCCGCATGGGTGTTGCTGGGTCTGACCTCGAGTTTGCGTCAGAGATCACCCGCTTTCTGCCGATATCGGGCGAAAATACGCAGACTCGTATCGCCGTAGCCCCCGTGCCGATCGAAGCGGCAATGACCCCTGGCATGCGGGTCATGGCGAGCGTTGTGACCGGAGAGTCTGAAGTGCCGCTCGCCGTGAGAGAATCCGGGCTGCAGAGCTTTCGTGACTTCACCGTGGTCTACGCAAAAGTGGGCGAGACCTACGAGGTCCGGATGCTCGACCTGGGAGAGAGCGATGGTGAATTTGTCGAAGTCCTTGGCGGGTTAGATCCCGGCACTGAATATGTCAGCGCCAATTCCTTCCTCATCAAAGCCGACATTGAAAAGTCCGGCGCCAGCCACGACCATTAGGAGACAGCCATGCTTGAGAGCATCATTCGATTCTCGATCAGCCAGCGCTGGTTGGTCCTTGCTGTTGTATTCGGACTTGCCGCACTCGGTATCTACAATTTCAACCGGCTTCCGATCGATGCCGTTCCTGACATCACAAATGTCCAGGTGCAGATCAACACGGAAGCCCCCGGCTATTCGCCTCTGGAAACCGAGCAACGCATCACGTTCCCGGTAGAGACCGCCATTTCGGGTCTTCCTGATCTTGACTATACACGGTCGGTTTCCCGCTACGGATTGAGTCAAGTGACGGTGATCTTCGATGATGGCACCGACATCTACCGCGCCAGACAACTGGTTTCAGAAAGAATCCAGTCGGTTCGAGCCACACTTCCGGAAGGCGTGTCGCCTGAACTCGGTCCTATCGCAACGGGGCTGGGCGAAATTTACATGTACATCCTTTCGGCTGAGCCGGGCGCACTCACTGAAGATGGCGCACGGTACACGGCGATGGATTTGCGCACGCTCAATGACTGGGTGGTCTTGCCTCAGCTGCGCACGGTCGAAGGCGTGACGGAAGTCAACACGATCGGCGGGTTCAAGAAGGAAATCCATATCCTGCCAGATCCGGCAGCCCTCGCCGGATTCGATCTAACGCTAGACGATATCATCGGCGCTGTGGAAGCGAATAATGCGAATACCGGCGCAGGCTATATTGAACGTCATGGTGAGCAGAACCTGATCCGGGTTCCCGGTCAGGCGAATTCGCTTGACGATCTTCGCAACATCACCGTGAAAGACACCGGCGCCTTCGGGATCCGGTTGTCAGATGTCGCAGAAATAACCATCGGTGAAGAACTCCGGACTGGCGCTGCAACCCAGAACGGTGAGGAAGTTATTCTTGGTACCGCCTTCATGCTGGTCGGCGAAAACAGCCGCACAGTATCAGTCGCAGTTGACGAGCGGGTGGACGAAATCCGGCCTGGTCTGCCTGATGGCGTCCAGATCACGCCAGTCTATAATCGCACGACTCTGGTCGATGCGACGATCGCAACCGTCGAGAAGAATCTGGCTGAGGGTGCGTTACTGGTTATTCTCGTCCTGTTTCTCCTGCTCGGAAATATACGGGCAGCACTCATAACGGCGGCGGTCATTCCCGTGGCGATGCTGATGACTATCACGGGGATGGTCGAGAACAATGTGTCGGGCAATCTGATGAGTCTCGGCGCGCTCGATTTCGGCCTGATCGTTGATGGCGCTGTTATCATTGTCGAAAATTGCCTCCGGCGATTTGCGGAGAAGCAGGGGAGCCTCGGTCGCTTGCTGACCCGCGAAGAGCGATTTTCCCTGGCAGCCGAAGCGTCCAGTGAAGTGATCAAACCATCGATATTCGGCGTGATCATCATCACGGTGGTGTATTTTCCAATCTTTGCCCTGACGGGGATCGAAGGGAAGATGTTCCACCCGATGGCCTTCACTGTGGTTCTGGCGCTCACCTCGGCCCTGATCCTCTCGCTGACTTTCGTGCCAGCTGCCGTCGCGCTTATTGTCCGCGGCAAAGTCACGGAGAAGGAAAGCCGCCTGATGAGGGGGGCAAAGTGGCTTTACCGGCCGGCTCTTAGCTTCGCGCTACGTGTTCGATACGCTATTGTGATCGGAGCCGTTGCGCTCGTCGGCATCGGTGGCTGGGAGGCAACCAA
This sequence comes from Hyphomonas sp. UBA3601, assembly GCF_002375605.1. Classification (NCBI taxonomy): domain Bacteria; kingdom Pseudomonadati; phylum Pseudomonadota; class Alphaproteobacteria; order Hyphomonadales; family Hyphomonadaceae; genus Hyphomonas; species Hyphomonas sp. UBA3601. The sequence goes on from NZ_DFME01000112.1 coordinate 35,396, forward strand.
GCTAGGTTCGGAGTTTATTCCAAACCTTGATGAAGGCGATATAGCCCTCCACGCTTTGCGCATTCCAGGCACAAGCCTGACTCAGGCGATTGAAATGCAGGAAATGCTCGAAGCGAGGATCGTGCAGGTCCCGGAGGTCGAACGCGTTTTTGCCAAGATCGGCACGCCTGAAATTGCGACCGATCCGGTGCCTCCGAGTGTGGCAGACACATTCGTGATCATGAAACCACGTAAGGAATGGCCGGACCCCAGAAAGCCAAAATCGCAACTTGTCTCCGAGCTACAGGCAGTGGTCGAACAGATACCTGGCAGCAAGTATGAGCTGACCCAGCCGATTGAAATGCGGTTCAATGAGCTGATTTCAGGGGTCCGCGCAGATGTCGCCGTGAAAATCTATGGCGATGATCTGGAAACACTGGAAGCGATAGCCGATCGGATTCAGGAGATCGTAACCGGCACGGCTGGCTCCGCCGATGTGCAGCGCGAACAAGTTACGGGCCTGCCTATCTTGTCAATTCGCCCTGACAGGGATGCGCTTGCAAGATACGGATTGAACGTCGGTGACATCCAGGCAGTTGCGGCAACGGCGCTGGGGGGGCAAGTCGCCGGACGTTTTTTCGAAGGCGACCGCCGCTTCGATATCGTTGTCAGATTCCCCGAATATTTGCGTACGGATGTTGTGGCGATCCAGCGTCTGCCTGTCCCTCTGCCGGAAGGCAGACGGTCCGGCGATGGCGTTATGTTCGTGCCTCTGTCTGAAGTAGCGAGCGTCGACATCGCCCCGGGCCCCAATCAGGTCAGTCGCGAGAACGGCAAGCGCAAGCTTGTTGTCACCTCAAATGTGAGAGGTCGGGATCTTGGCTCATTTATCACCGAACTGCAGGATCGCGTATCGGACGGCGCTGACCTCCCAGCCGGCTATTGGATCGAATATGGCGGAACGTATGAACAGCTTGTCTCTGCCAGTCAGCGCCTGTCGGTTGTGGTGCCCATCGCGCTGCTGATGATTTTCGGTCTGTTGCTGATGCTGTTCGGCACCCTGAGGGATGCCGCGATCGTCTTCTCGGGAGTCCCTCTCGCACTGACGGGAGGCGTGGCAGCGCTCGCCTTGCGCGACATGCCATTCTCGATATCCGCGGGCGTTGGATTTATCGCCCTCTCCGGCGTCGCCGTGCTCAATGGTGTGGTAATGCTCAGTTTCATTCGCCAGCGCCGCGAACGGGGAGAGGCCTTGGACGAGGCGATCTATGAAGGGGCTTTGCAACGGTTGAGGCCGGTGCTCATGACCGCGCTCGTTGCCAGTCTGGGCTTTATTCCGATGGCGTTCAATGTCGGGCTCGGCAGCGAGGTTCAACGACCTCTTGCGACAGTGGTGATCGGCGGAATTTTCTCCTCGACGCTTCTCACCTTGCTCGTTCTGCCAGCGCTCTACCGAATTGTTCATGGGGGAGAGAAAAGCTCACGACGTGAACCGTTGCTGGCGGACGAGCCGGTGCCAGCGGAATAGGAAGGGCCCTTCAGGCACACTTTCATGCTGGGTATTCTCACTGATCGTACCTATCGGCACCTTTTCCTTGCGCAGCTGGTTGCCCTGATTGGCACCGGGCTACTCACCGTTGCGCTCGGCTTGCTCGCTTTCGAGCTTGCAGGAAACGAGGCCGGGCAGGTGCTCGGCATCGCGCTTGCGATCAAGATGGTGGCCTATATCGCGATCGCTCCAGTCGTGGGGGCCTTCTCGTCCCGGCTCCCCCGCAAGACGTTTCTCGTGGCACTGGATATCGTACGGGCTGGCGTTGCGCTGTTCCTCCCATTCGTCACGGAGGTCTGGCAGATTTATGGATTGATCTTCGTCCTGCAATCGGCCTCAGCGGCCTTCACGCCGACTTTCCAGGCCTCGATCCCCGATATCCTGCCTGATGAGGAAGATTATACGAAAGCGCTCTCGCTCTCCCGTCTTGCGTACGACATGGAGAGCCTCACCAGTCCCCTGATCGCCGCCGCGTTCCTCACGGTGATCTCGTTCAACGGTCTGTTTGCAGGAACAGCAATTGGTTTCGTCGGCTCGGCGATCCTTGTACTAAGGTCGGGACTGGCCATAGGCCGCGCTGCAAAATTCCATAGCGGCGGGGTCTGGGCTCGCACCAGTCACGGCATGGTCATGTATCTGAAGACGCCTCGCCTTGTCGGATTGCTGGCGGTCACCCTCTCGGCCGCGGCGGCTGGATCTATGGTCACCGTCAACACCGTCGTCATCATTCGCGAGGAACTGGCGCTTTCCCAAGCCGCCTATGCGATTACGCTGGGCGCGTATGGCCTGGGCTCGATGCTCATTGCGCTGTCAGTCTCCAGTATTCTTCGAAAGCTAAGCGACCGGACGGCGTTGCTGGCCGCCTCGGCCTTTCTGACAGGCCTTCTGGCCGCACTTGCCGCGCTGACCCTCTTGATGGGAATTCAATGGCCGATCATTCTTGGCGGCTGGTTATGTCTGGGGGCGGCCTATTCCTTGTGTGTGACTCCTGCCGGTCGACTGCTCAGGCGCTCATCTCATGCCGACAACCGCACCACAATTTTCGCGGCGCAATTCGCGCTCAGCCATGCGTGCTGGCTAATTGCCTATCCCCTGGCAGGCTGGCTAGGTGCGTCGCTTGGCCAGTCAGCAGCCTTTGCCGGTCTCTGCGCTCTTTCCCTCGCGGGCCTGATAATTGCGGCGCGCGTCTGGCCAAGGCGCGATGTTACGCAAATCGTTCACGCGCATCCAGACCTTCCTGCCGACCATCCGCACATACGCGACGGTCATCAGCCCGACGAACCCGTCCATACTTTCGTGATCGACGATATCCATACTCAGTGGCCAAAGCCGACCTGAAAGGAAAGTATAGCTTTAAGTAGACAGCTTTTTACAGGGATCAGTTCACGGAATAGGTTGTGCTTCGCCCATCTCCAGATCGTCTGCACCGGGTCAATTTCCGAAATCATCGAACGCTATGCGGCTGTCCGGCACGTTCAGAGATTTTAACAAAGACAGAACCGCCGCCAGCATGGGTGGAGGACCGCATATATAAAAACTACACGCGTCGAGATCGGGATGTGAGGTGATACACTGATCGCGAACCAATTCATGGATCAAGCCGCGCGGACCAGACCAGGTATCCGTTTCCGGTGCGTCTGACAGGGCCACATGCCAGGAGAAATTTGGATATGCTGCCACAAGCTCTTCCAAATCTTCCTGATAGGCTAGGTGTTCCTGTGTTCTGGCCCCATACCAGAACGATATCCGCGAAGATGTGCGTTTTACCTTGAGCTGATCGAGGATCATGGATCGGATCGGCGCGATCCCCGCGCCGCCTCCAATGAAGATGATTTCATCGGCATCCTCATTGATATGAAAATCCCCAAACGGCCCACGCAGATGCAACGTATCACCGCTCTTCCGCGTGAGCAGGAATGCAGATCCGACTCCCACCGGGACGTCCATCATACCGATTTTGGGGAGCGCGAGGCGAATGCTCAACATGACCTTGTTCCCAAACTCGCCCGGGGCGTTTGCGAGGGAATAAGTCCGGAAGACCGGGACATTGGTGCCGAACGTCTTTGCGGCGCCAGACCTTTCCCACTGCGCCTTCACCTGATCAGGCAGGTCCAGCTCATCGAGACAGGATGTAAAGGGCGGAATTTCGACTTGAACATAGCTACCGGCCCGGAAGTCGAGCGGCGTGGGAAGCGACAGGCACAACTCGTACATGTCCGGCGTGATGAAGGTGGAAGAGACGACGACTGCTTTGATGTCAGTTGCGTCTAGCAGGCCATGCGGTAGCGTCACCGAAAGAGGGGAGGTGATCTGGTGCTGGCATGCCAGCCGGTATCCTTCCTCCAGCTCGGCGTCCGGTATTTGCCGGCGGTCAGCCGGGAAGATCA
>NZ_DFME01000112.1:39484-47003 GCF_002375605.1 Hyphomonas sp. UBA3601
CGGGCCAATCCTTACCCGGCAGAGGCCGCATGTACCACCGCCGCCGCAAGTGGAAGGAAGCGGGTAACCTTCAGTGCCCATCGCTGTGAAGAGTGACTGCATGGGTCGGGCGTCGACGGTCCGGATCGTGCCGCCTTCACTGTCCGAGAGGGCCAGTGCGACGGTGTGCTTCCGTAAGCGCCATCTGCCGATGACATTGAAGTCGTTCCGTCTGAAACTGTCCCACCAGAGAGCAATCCCGCTGAAGCCGAGCCAAAGCACAACGAGCGCGGTCAGGATGATGATCGGGTGATTGAAGCTGGATCGGCTGACATAGTCCATGATGTGGACCATCCAGAAGACGTCGAACGTTCTCCAATAATTGTTCCGCCTCTCGAGAATCTCGCCATTCGAAGCCGAAACATAAAGGCTCGTCTGCTCGGGGTCGGAGAAGTCGATCCGCCAGGCGGGTGGGGCGTGGTCGCGAATTTCCAGCGTGGACTCGGTGAGAAGACGGGTCCGACTGATCTCGCCCGGGCCGGAATAATCCTTGAGAGCGATGTCGCCAGCGAGCGCTTCGCTCACAATGATTGTGTTACCGGTCACCGCTTCGCCAAGTGTTGAACCGTCCGGCGTGACCGTTTCGAAGACCGCGCGCCCATTGAGGTTTTTGAGACGGATCTCGCGGATATCGCCGCGGCCCAAGGCATCAGGCTGGCCGATCTCGGCACAGGCAAGCTCACTGAGCGGGGTGGGGGCTGCGGGTGCGGCCTTGTGATGGTGGCCAACAACCTTGCTGTGAGGAAGAATGGCCATGCCGAGGCCGCTCAGCATCCAGAGAGCAAGCTGAATGCCCAGGATCAATGCGATCCATTTATGGCCCTGTCGAATGATCGCCATCATGACAGGGACCCCCGGCGGCGCCTGAAGCTGAAAAAGAGCAGCCACATTCCAAGGACCGAGAGCACAAGGCCGAGGCCGGCTGAAATCCGTAGAAGGGTATTGTTCACGTCTGCGCGTTCTTCATAGTCCATGATGTGCAGCATCCAGGCGAAATCGAAGATACGCCAGTATGTGTGGCGTCTGGTAATCAGCGACCCGTCATCCGGTGAGACATAGAAGGCGGTTGATCCGGCATCTTCGAAATCCACGCGCCATAAAGGAAGTGGCCGGGACTGGATTTCTGTCGGCGCCTCTTCCGCATCCACCAATAGCCTGGCCGAGGCTATGTCGGCCGTCCGGGTATAGTGGTATCGCGCGACAGCGATTGCATCGTCTTGCGTGAGCGGAGAAATTTGGCGACCGGTTTCCGCATCCACAAGATGTGATCCGGCCGGAGATCTCACCCGGAAAACGGGTTGCCCAATCCAGCTCGCGAGGACAATTTCGCTGGCGTCCGGATAGTCATCGACCACGTCTTGGAATGTGACGCTTGGCTCATAATCTGCGCCAAGCCTCGCAGCCATGTTCTGAACGAGGTGGTCACCATGAATGAAATCAAGATTTATCACCACCATGTAAACGCCTGTCGCGAGCCAAAGCATGACTTGCGCGCCGATGATGAGCGACAGCCATTTGTGCCACTGGCGCACTCTGAATGCGATATTTTTACCCACGAATGACCGTCCTGAGCTAGGTGTAGTAGAGGGAGAAGGCGTGCTTCGCTTCGATCAACGCGCAAGAATGCCGGGCAGGTTGAGCTGTCTCTCACGGGCGCAGTCAATCGCGTCGTCATACCCTGCATCTGCATGGCGCATGACCCCGGTGGCCGGGTCGTTCCAGAGTACTCGCCCAATCCGGCGGGCCGCATCTTCGGTTCCGTCCGCGACGATGACCATGCCAGCATGTTGAGAATAGCCCATGCCGACGCCGCCGCCATGATGCAGGCTGACCCAGGTCGCACCGGATGCCGTATTGAGAAGGGCATTGAGCAGCGGCCAGTCAGAGACGGCGCTTGAGCCGTCGCGCATCGCCTCGGTCTCGCGATTGGGACTGGCCACGGACCCGCTGTCGAGATGATCGCGGCCGATGACCACCGGGGCCTTCAGTTCGCCATTGGCAACCATTTCATTGAAGGCCAGACCAAGGCGGTCCCGGTCGCCGAGGCCGACCCAGCAGATGCGGGCAGGCAGACCCTGAAACGCGATGCGTTCGCGAGCCATATCCAACCATCGATGCAGGTTGTGGTCGTCAGGAAGCAGTTCCTTGACCTTCTGGTCTGTCTTGTAGATGTCCTCCGGGTCGCCTGACAGGGCAACCCAGCGGAACGGACCGACCCCCCTGCAAAAGAGCGGCCGGATATAGGCCGGGACAAATCCGGGAAAATCGAACGCGTTCTCGAGGCCTTCATCGAAGGCGACCTGACGGATGTTGTTGCCATAGTCGAGTGTGGGCACGCCCTGATGCCAGAAGTCCAGCATCGCCTGAACCTGTATCTTCATCGATATGCATGCAGCCTGCTTCACTGCCTCTGGATCGGCGACCTGCTTTTGTTTCCACTCGGACAGCGACCATCCGGAAGGCAGGTAGCCATTGACCGGATCATGGGCGGACGTCTGGTCTGTGACAAGGTCCGGGCGGATGCCCCGCTTTACGAGTTCAGGAAAGATATCAGCTGCATTGCCGCACAAGCCCACGGACTTGGCCTCACCAGATTTGGTCCATGTCTCGATCAGCGCGAGGGCCTCATCCAGACTATCCGTCTTTTCGTCAAGATACTTGGTGCGCAACCGGAAATCTATGTGCTCGGGATCACACTCAACTGCGAGACAGCACGCCCCCGCCATGACGGCCGCTAGTGGCTGGGCACCGCCCATGCCGCCGAGGCCGCCCGTCAGGATCCAGCGGCCTTTGAGGTTCCCATCATAATGTTGCCGGCCAGCTTCCACGAATGTCTCGTAGGTGCCCTGAACGATGCCCTGCGTGCCGATATATATCCATGACCCCGCTGTCATCTGACCGTACATCATGAGCCCTTTCTTATCGAGCTCATTGAAGTGTTCCCAGTTTGCCCACTTTGGAACGAGATTCGAGTTGGCGATGAGAACCCTGGGCGCGTCGCCATGTGTGCGGAAGACTCCAACCGGCTTTCCGGACTGGACGAGCAGGGTCTCATCCTCCTGCAGCGTCTTGAGCGTTTCCAGAATCTGATCGAAGTCCTTCCAGGTACGTGCTGCGCGGCCAATGCCTCCGTATACAACAAGCTCGTCCGGGTTTTCTGCGACATTACGATCGAGATTGTTCTGTAGCATTCGGAAGGGCGCTTCAGTGGTCCAGGACCGGCAAGTCAGGTCCGACCCGGTCGGGCTGGCAATATCGCGTCGGTTTTTCAGCGTCATGTCCAAGGTATTCTCCATTAAAGCGATGCCTGAGCCGTGGTGGAGACGGTGATCAGGATTGACTGAAGCAGGGACCGAAACTTGTCGGCCCGGGGGATGGAATAGTCGAAAGGAGGTGTTTCGGAGGTGAGGTAGCAGCGCTGCGCGAGCTCCATCTGAATGGCGTGCACCCCCTCTGCCGGCTTGCCATACTGGCGCGTGGTCCAGCCCCCTTTGAAGCGGCCATTGACAACATGCGTGTAGTGAGACGTGCTGGCGCAAATGTCCGCGACAGCCCGGGTCAGGACGGGCGCGCAAGTGGTGCCATTATTGTCACCGACATTCAGATCCGGAAGGCGATCGTCGAACAGGAACGAGATTTTCGACCGAATTGAATGGCAGTCATACAATACAGCGAAGCCATGCAGTGCCTTGATCCTTTCGATCTGCACACTGAGCGCAGTGTGGTATGGACGGTGGTAGTCATTGATTCGGTCTGCGACCTCGTCATCCGTGGGCGCGGTCTGCCAGATAGATTGGCCGTCGAACGTGAAAGTCGGCACAAGACCTGTGCTGTTCTGACCGGGATACAGAGAGGCACCGTCAGGCGGACGATTGGCGTCTATCACATAGCGACTGAAATTCGCACGCACGATTGTGGCGTCGGCCAGAAGGCCGTCATACAATCGCGGAATGTGCCAGTCGGTGTCGAGCAGCCGACGACCTGTGTCATTCAGGGCCTGGAAAATTGGTTCGGGAACATAGGTCCCTGAATGCGGCTGGCCCAGAATGACGGGCCCCTGACCCTGAACAATTGTTACCGGAGTCATGGCGTCATCTCTATCGCTGTAACGCCTTGCTGGACGTCGCAGAGCGCATCGCCAGACAGGACAAGCGTCTTCATCGCCTCGATATCGGGGCTGATCATCCGCTCATCATCGAAGGGGGCTGCGTGATTGCGGATTGTTCGGATTGCATGCTGGAGGCTGGGGCTTGTCGCAAGCGGCGTGCGAAACTCAACGCCTTGTGCGCCGCATAGCGCTTCAATGCCGAGTATCCCCGCCAGATTTTCGTTCATTTCAAGCAATCGGCGCGCCGCATGGCAGGCCATGGACACATGGTCTTCCTGATTGGCGGAGGTCGGTGTGGAGTCGACGGAACGGGGATTCGACATCGCCTTATTTTCGCTCATCAAGGCGGCTGATGTGACCTCCGCGATCATCAAGCCCGATTTGAGGCCGGGATCGAGCGCAAGAAATGCAGGAAGCCCAAAGCTGAGGCTGGGATCCACAAGCATGGCAATTCGGCGCTGGGCGATGCTGCCGATTTCCGCTATGGCGATGGCCGTCTGGTCTGCAGCAAGTGCCACGGGCTCTGCGTGGAAATTGCCGCCGGAAACGATGTCGCCATCAGACAGGACGAGCGGATTGTCCGTCGCGGCATTCGCCTCGATTTTCAGGGTAGCCGCGACCTGGCGGAGCTGGTCCAGGCAGGCGCCAATGACTTGGGGGGCACATCTCAGGCAATAAGGATCCTGAACGCGCTCATCGCCGGTCAGATGACTTTCGCGAATTTCTGAGCCGGCAAGAAGTTCGCGTAGCCGCCGCGCACTGTCGATCTGGCCGCGATGGCCGCGCAATTGATGGATCTCATCATGGAAGGGGGCGCTTGAACCCATGGCGGCATCGATTGAAAGCGCGGCAGTTGTCAGAGAACAGAGGGCCAGTCGCCAGGCACCGAACAGGCCAGCGAGCGCGAGCGCGGTAGACGCCTGGGTGCCGTTGAGAAGCGCAAGACCTTCCTTGGCCTGAAGCTCGAAGGACGCGATGCCGGCCATTTGCAATGCCCGACCGGCTGGTATCCTTTCACCCTGATAAAAGACGTCGCCTTCCCCTATCAGGGCAGCGGCCATATGGGCGAGCGGCGCCAGATCACCCGATGCCCCGACAGACCCTTGTGCGGGAATAACCGGTATGATGTCCGCGCTGTAGACTTGCTGGATCCGGTCGACCAGTTCGACGCGAACGCCGGAGGCGCCTCGGGCAAGCGAAATGCATTTCAGCGCCATCATCAGACGGACGATATTCGCCGGCAAAGGCTCGCCAATGCCGGCTGCGTGCGAGCGGACGAGATTCTTCTGCAACAGGGCCAGGCTGTCCCCATTGATCCTGACGGAAGCCAGCTTGCCAAAGCCTGTATTCACGCCGTAAATTGTCTCGCCCTCCCCAATCCGCCGGGAGAGCGTCCCCACAGAGTCGGCAATCCGGGGATAGGCGCCGGGATGAATCTGGAAGTGGGTGGAGTGCCTGTAGAGGGACTCCAGATCATCGAGTGACACCTTGCCGGGCTCAAATTGAACCATCACATATAATTCCTGTTCGAGAGACGCATATGGAGCGGGCTGCGGCCGATCCAGTAGGAAAGGTCGGCGGGGTGCGCGACGTCCCAGACGGCCAGTTCGGTCTTGGCCCCTTGCGTGATTTCACCATACATCCCTGCCAGTCCGAGCGCCTTTGCGGCGTTCCGGGTCGTGCCGGCCAGTGCCTCTTCAGGAGTCAGGGAGAATTGGATACAGGCCATGTTCATCGCAGCAAGAAGCGAGGACAGGGGAGAGCTGCCTGGATTGCAGTCGGTCGCGATGGCTATGTCGACCCCATGTTTGCGAAGGGCGGCGATGGGCGGCAGCTTCGTTTCCCGGAGCGTATAGAAGGCGCCGGGCAGGAGGACAGCCACGGTTCCGGCGCGGGCAAATTCCGGAACATCCGTCTCTGACAGGAATTCGAGATGATCCGCCGAAAGGGCCGAATACCGCGCCGCCAGCAAGGCGCCTTTCAGATCTGAAATCTGTTCGGCATGCAGCTTCACAGGCAGTCCGAGTGAAGCTGCAGCCTGAAAGACGCGCTCGATCTGAGCCGGGGAAAAGCCGATTGTTTCACAAAACCCGTCTACCGCATCGACCAGGCCTTCCTCTGCGGCGCGGACCAGTCCTGGAATGGCAACCTCGTCGATATAATCATCAGGCCGGTTCTTGAAAGCTGGAGGGAGGGCATGCGCGGCCAGCCAGGTCGTGACGATTTTCACGGGCCGCAACGCTTCGAGCTTTCTGGCCACCCGGAGCATGCGAATCTCGTCTTCTATGGTGAGCCCGTATCCCGACTTCACTTCCACGACGGCAACCCCGTCGCTGATCAGGTCATCAAGGCGTCGCAGGGATGCGGACACCAGTGCCTCAAAGCTGGCAGTGCGGGTCGATTCGACCGTGGAGTTTATGCCGCCGCCGCTTCTGGCAATCTCTTCATAGCTCACCCCCTGAAGACGCTGTTCGAATTCCTTCGCGCGATTGCCGCCGAAGACCAGATGCGTGTGACAATCAATAAGCGCAGGCGTCACGAGTCGGCCCTGCAAGGATTGCTCTGCCATTTCGCTTCGTTTGCCTGGGACCGCGCCAGAGCGGCCGACCCATTCGATCAGGCCGTCGCGTTGGAGAATCGCGGCATCCTCGATCAGTCCGTAACTCGGCCGACCGGACTCCATAGTGGCAACAGTGCAATCGGTGAACAGGGTGGGTCGTGTCATCGCTCTTGTCTTATGGCAGCAACATATTTATATGTACACACATAATAAAAGGGCGTGCAAGACAAGATGACCATCGAAATTTCTGCCAGTCAGATGCTGTCCGCCAGAGGGTGGCTGCATGATGCCAAGATCAGTATCGACGCCGAAGGATATGTGGTCGACATTGCGCCAAATGATGGTCAGTGCGACCATTCCGTAGGCGTTCTTCTGCCAGCCATGGGCAACGTTCACAGTCACAGTTTCCAGAGGGCCATGGCCGGGCTGGCTGAGCGTCGCGGACCGACAGCAATCGATGATTTCTGGACCTGGCGTCAGGTCATGTACCGGTTTCTGGAGCTTCTTTCTCCTGATGACATCGAAGTCATCGCGGCTCAAGTCCAGATGGAAATGATGGAGGCGGGTTATGCGGCGCAGGCAGAATTCCATTATCTTCATCATGCGCCCGGCGGCAAGATTTACGACCAACTCGACGAGACGTCCCTGAGGCATTTCAAGGCCGCCGAGCTCACCGGCATCGGCTATACTCATCTTCCGGTTCTTTATATGCAGGGCGGGCTTGATGGGCGCCCGCTGGAGGGGGGGCAAACACGGTTTGGCTGCGATCTCCAGCAATTTTCGGACCTTTATGAATCTCTCGCGGCGCGGCT
>NZ_DFME01000112.1:47109-60942 GCF_002375605.1 Hyphomonas sp. UBA3601
CGGCGCGGCTCGGGGGCATGCCGGACGACTTCAAACTCGGTGTGGCGCCGCATTCGCTACGCGCCGTGTCATCAGAAGGCATGGAGTTGGCGCTCAGCCTCTCCCCGAACGGGCCAATCCATATACATGCCGCAGAACAGATCGGCGAGGTGAGGGAAGTGGTCGAAATTCTGGGCTCCCGACCCGTACGCTGGCTTCTCGATCATATGCCCGTCGATGCGCGCTGGTGCCTGATCCATGCCACACAGATGGAGCCGGAGGAGACGCTGGCTCTGGCCAGGTCCGGGGCGGTGGCTGGGATTTGCCCGATTACCGAGGCCAATCTCGGGGACGGAATCTTTGATGGGCATCGCTTTCTGGGCGCGGGTGGAATGATTGGGATTGGTTCGGATTCGAATGTCAGGATTGGTCTCACCGAGGAGCTTCGGATGCTCGAGGTCTCGCAGAGGCTTCGGGATGGTAAGCGATCGATTCTCACAGATGACCAGACATTGTCGAATGGACGGTATCTGTACGAACGCGCCGCGCGAGGATCGGCGCGCGCCCTCGGGCGGAATGCGGGGCGGATTGAAGTCGGCGCCCTGGCAGATTTTATCGCGCTCGACCTCAATTCACCTGTCCTGGGTGCCTTGCGGGAGGACGCAATCCTTGACGCATGGATTTTTGCGGGCACGGATGACATTGTTACTCATGTCTGGTCGGCGGGGCGGCATATGGTCAGGGACGGGGCTCATGTGAACCGCCACGAGATACAGGCGGCATATTCCGAGCTGAATGTCCGATTGAGGGGGAGACTATGACCAAGATGACGCACCAAATCATTCGCCAATCCATTCTCGAGCGGATTCAGAAGGGGGAGTGGGGGCTCGGGGATCTGATCCCGGGCGAGGCGTCCCTCGCCGAAGAATACGGGTGTGCCCGCACAACGATCAATCGCGCGCTGCAGGGGCTCGCAGATGAAGGTCTTGTCGTTCGCAAGCGGAAAGGAGGAACGCGGGTCTGCAACATGCCTGTCCGACAAGCTAGGTTCGACATTCCAATCGTGCGTGAGCAGGTGGAAGCATTTGGAGGGCATTATCGCCATCAGGTCCTGCGCAAGGTCGAAAAAGTGCCGCCCTTGTCAGTTCGTACGCGGCTTGGCTTGGAAAAGGGAACCAAGGCGTTACAGCTGGACACGGTGCATCTGGCCGATGGCCGACCGTTTGCGTATGAAGCGCGCTGGGTCAATCTGAAAGTTGTGCCCCAGATGAGGAGCGCGCCTTTCGACGAGGTCAGCGCAAATGAGTGGCTGGTTCAGACCGTTCCGTTTTCCAGTGGCGATGTGTCGTTCAGTGCCGTCGCGGCTGGCAAGGATGTCGCAAGCGCGCTGGAGTGCAAGGAGGGGGATGCGCTGTTTGTCATCGACCGTACCACGTCGCTCGCGGGGGAATTCGTCACGACGATGAAGCTTTTCTATCGCGAAGGGTATCAATTGTATTCGCGTCTTTAACGCTGGTAGGCCCGGCATCGGGGAACAGGGCATGCTCTGACCGGTTTTGTTGCAGGAAATGATCAGAATCCCGGCATCTGTACGTGCGACGATCCTGCCTGGGCATAGCGAGGGCGGCGGGTCGGCATGTGACCATTGCGGGTTTGTCGAGACCTCTCTAGGCTGACGCCAAATCGAATGAACATTCCAGGCCAGAAGGACCCCTCAATGTCGGTGCGTACCCGCAAAATTGCCCTAGGCCCTCTTGAGATCTCCATTCTGCAATATCTCTGGAAGCGCGGACCGGCCGAGGTCAAGACGGTTCACCATGACCTGGGGCGCAAGGGCGGGCAGTCCTGCAACACATTCCAGTCGGCGATGGACCGTCTCTTCAAAAAGGGATTGTTGTCGCGTCACAAGGTCAGCCATGCTTTCCTCTACGAGGCGTCCGTAAGCCAGTCTCAAGTCGTCACCCGTGTGATGGATGATGTTCTGAAGACGTTGTCCGAGAATTCCCGCGATGACTATCTGCTGGCATTTCTCGACCATGCGGCAGAGTCCGACAATGCTGCGCTTGATACGCTCGAACGTCTGATCAAGGAGAAACGACAGGAGCAGAACGACGCAAGGCGAGGAGAAGATGATGGGTAATGCCACCTTCCTGACCAATCTCGGAATCGCGTTTTTTGCGGCCTTGCTTGCCGCTCTCATCATCGGTGCCGTCCAAAGCGCCGTATGGCCCCGGTTTCACCGGCATCTTTCTCAGCTCAGTCCCCGACAATATGGGCGCGCGATCTTCGGCTATGCGTCGGTTCCCTTCGTGGTCAGCCTGGCCTTGTTTGTCTCTTGCGCGGCAGTGCCGACATCTGCCGGGTTCAACAGTATGCCCACGCATTGTCATTACGAAATGATGGTGACCTCTTGCCGCCCACATGAACCTATGTTGCTGACGCGGCTCGCTGTTCTCGGTTTTCTGGCCGTGCTGGCGCTTCTTACGATGCCCATTGTCCTTATTTTTGTGCACCGCATGCGCCTGCATGGCCGAGTCATTCGAGATCTGGAAACCTGGAGCCGGTATGATCCGGAACTGGGGGCCTGGGTTGTCAAATCCCGGACCATTTCCGCATTTTGCGTTGGCATAGTACGGCGGCGGATTTTCGTAAGCGAAGGCTTGCTCGCAAGCATTGTTCCCGAGCAGGCCCGGATTGTCCTTGATCATGAACGCGCTCATGCGCGGCGCGCGGATGCCCTATCGCTGTTTGCGCTTCAGGTCCTGACCTTACCATTCTTTCCCAGTGCAAGGCGCGGTCTGGCCGACGAATTTCTGATTGCGGTTGAATATGAATGTGATCGATATGCCGCCAGCCAATGCGGTGATCGATTGGCGGTGGCAGAGGCCCTCATAACGCTGGGCCGGTTGCGGCAGCAAAAGCGCTCATGCGAGCCAGAAACGGCATCCTTGAGTGTTTTTTCCGTGCTTGGGCAATCCCTGGAGCGTCGGATCAGTTGGTTGGTTCAGTCCCCTTTACCGATGCGTGATAGTGGGGCTGTGCTTGTTGAGCGGCTTGTTTGCTATGCGGTCATCGTGTCCTTCATAGTTGCAGAACCGGTTCATCATGGTCTCGAACAGGTCTTGATGCTCGCGTTTAACTGATAAATTCAAGGCGCAGCCGAGTTTTTGAGGCAGAATTTCAGGATTCCATTATCGACCTCTTGAAATAAGGCGGCAAGGCCCGGCCGCATGCTTTCAGCGTAAGTCTTCATGAGTTGGCAGACAGCGCCCAAAATTTGTTATGTGCACGCATAATAGCAATTGCTCGGTCAAAAAAATGTTGACGCTGCTATTTTTGACAATAACAATACAGTTCTTCGAAAGGCTTCTTGTGAAGTTTTGGAAGTGGTGTTGGTGCGGGAGTGAGGCCATCCATCAAGCTTGTTGATGGCTTACAGACTGAATACAGCGGATTTCTGCACGCTATCCGAGGGGGAGTGCCAGTTGAGTCGATTAAATTCATCAGGGGACTGTAGAGTCAGTCCAGATGCGTTCGGGTGTCGAGGTTTATCTGCGCCTGCAATTTACGCAAAAAACCGATCGTGCGTCGGTTTTTTGTTCGAGGTTGATCAAATCCTTGGCGGTGGCGCCGAAGATCAATGGCATGCCTCGGATTTAGTCTAACTGTCATTGGTCCCGAGACTGCTCGGGTAGCAATGTATGCAACCATAGGAGTGGTGAAATGAAAGTGAATGGTTCGGGGAGTGCCAGGGGGTTTGCAAATAAACTCATGGTGACAACAGCAATGACTTTGGGCGTCTCGTTCATCGTTGCGGCGGCCGCGTCCGGGCAGGAGGTCGATGCGGTCCCTGCCAGCCAGGAGGAGGTCGCGACCCAGGAAAAAGTTGTGGTAACGGGAAGCCGTATTCAACGCAGTGATCTGACGAGTGTGGGGCCGCTGGCTGTTCTTGATGAGCAGGAAATATACGCAACTGGTATCACAAATGTGGAAGAGCTTCTGCAGACTCAGTCGTTTTCGGCGGGTTTTGCCGGTAATGCCAATGCTGCCTACTGGGTGTCGGGAGGCTGGGGAACGGCGCAGGTCAATCTGCGCGGTCTCGGTCCTAACCGGACGCTCGTATTGCTGAATGGCCGACGGGTTGTCGCGGGTGGTTCAGGGGCAAACAGCTCTGTAGACCTGAACATGATCCCCGTGTCGCTCCTCGAACGGGTGGAAGTCCTCAAGGACGGCGCATCAGCAGTCTATGGCGCGGATGCTGTGTCCGGCGTTGTCAACCTGATCACGAAAGATGAATTTGACGGGTTCAGACTCGATACCAAGTTCGGCATTTCGGATGAGGGGGACGCTGAAGAATATCTGGTCAACATGACCTGGGGCGTCACCAATGATCGCGGCAGCCTGATGTTCAATGCGAGTTATCAGAACAATCTTGCCGCGCCCTTGGATGTGCGAGCGCCCTGTGCGTTGGCCGACCTGGATGGGGACGGGGATCTCGAATGCACCTCAGGAAGTTCGAGCACGGCGGGTGGCCGCGCCGTATTGCCGAATGGCGATCAGATCAATTTCATTGGTGGCGACGCCTATGAGCCTTTCAGCCTTGCCGCGCATGGGTTTAATTCCAATCCCTTCTTCAATGCGTCGAATCCTGTCGAACGCGTCAGCTTTGCGGCCATCGGAAAGTATGACCTCAATGATTCGACGCGCTTCTTCAGTGAAGCCTTGTTCAACTGGCGAACGTCGAACCAGCCAGGATCTCCGGCAACCTTGAGCAATATTTCGTTTGATGCATCGCATCCGACAAATCCGACCGGTGAAGACATCATTCTCCTGCGGCGCCGGACCGCCGAATTCGGTTCCAGACAGTTCGAGCAGGATGTTTCGACCTGGAGACTCGTCGCCGGTGTCGAAGGCGATTTATGGGATGGCTGGAATTACGATCTGTCTCTCAACTGGGGCCGAAACACTGCTGTTGATGCGTTGAAGAACAATATCAATACGCGCCGCCTGGCCGAGACGCTGGATCCCACGCTGTGTGGAATGAATGGAATTCCTTGTGCGGATATTCTGGGTGAGGGCGACCTGACTTCAGAAGTGGGAGATTATATCCTGATCAATCAGCGCGACACTGGCGGGAATGAGCAGATCAGCTTCACCGGCAATATCTCGGGCGCGCTGTTTGACCTGCCTGCCGGACCTGTGGGTTTCGCTGCGGGGTTCGAGTATCGTGAAGACAAGGGCTGGCTTGAGCCAGATTCCCTGCTGGTCGCGGGGGATGCGCTCGGCAATGCGCAGGATCCGGTCAGCGGCTCGATCGAAGCCCAGGAGCTCTATGCAGAGGTCAATGTGCCGCTGGTGCGCGACCTTCCACTCGCCCAAGCGGTAGATCTTGATCTGGCTGTGCGATATTCCGATTACGATCTGTTCGGTTCGGATGAAAACTACAAGGTCGGACTAAACTGGCAATTGGTGCAGGACTTCAAACTCCGCGGCACCTATTCAACTGCCTTTCGGGTTCCAAGCGTCACGGAACTGTTTTCCGGCGTGAGCGAAGGTCAGATCCCGACAGCCGACCCCTGTTCCAACTGGGCGACAATGGATTCGTCCAGTGCGGTTTATCAGAACTGTCAAGCTGCCGGCGTGCCGGTAGGCTACACCCAGCTCGGGTCAGCCATTCTGACCGATCAGGGGGGCAACCCGAACCTTGAACCGGAGGACGCTGCCACATTCACAGTTGGTGCTGTATACCAGCCTAGTTTCGTCCCTGGACTGTCCATCACGCTCGATTATTTCGACATCGACATTCAGGATGCCATTCGGCAGACATCCGGATCCACGAAACTCGCCTCCTGCTACACATCAGTCGGCCTGTCCCATCCATTCTGCGGACCCACGCACCATACGCGTAATGCCCTGACCGGAGACATCGACTTCCTGTCTGCGCAGAGCGCCAATACCGGTGACGAAGTCATGCAGGGCATCGATATCAGCGCCAGCTATGATTTCGCGACTGGCAACATCAAGCACTCCGTGGAAGTTCAAGCCACACATCTGATGAAGTACGAAGTTACCGCATTTGATGGGGACACGCCCTTTGTTTATGATGGCGGTGTAGGCTGTTGTGATGGTGGCTATCCATCCTGGCGTGCGACCGGGTCCTGGTCGGCCAGTTCCGGCCCATGGCATGGAACCTATAATGCGCAGCTGATTGGTTCAGCAACGGACTATTATGGTGCGCCCGGAGCCATCGGTACTGATATTGATGCTGTTCTCTACCACAATGTCCAAAGTGGATACCAGCTTACAGAAAACCTGAAATTGAGCGCTGGTGTTGACAATCTGTTCGACAAGAAGGCCCCCTACGTCAGATCTTGGTCGGACGGAAATACCGATACCATGACCTATTCCTTGCTCGGGCGATATTTCTACGCGCGTGCAACCTGGGTCCTGGACTAGGTGCTCAGGCAGTTGCCGGTTTGAGGGGCGCCCCCTCCCTCGAGCCGGCAACTCGCCACCCTCCCCAGTCACATATATCATATTGGAGTTTGAGATGTTGCTCACGCGAATGAAGGCAGTTACCGCGCTCATCGCATCATTGGTCCTGCTTTCGCCCGTCGCCCATGCACATGGTATTTCGGAGGAAGCACGTCGCAGAATGCTTGAAGGGGGAGATCTGCAATATCTCATCCTGGGCGCCGAACACATGATCACCGGGTATGATCATCTGCTCTTCCTGTTTGGAGTCATGTTCTTCCTGACAAGTTTTTCCTCAATACTCCGCTTCGTGACAGCCTTCACGATCGGCCATACAATCACACTGATTTCCGCCACATATCTGGGCATTACGGCCAATTACTTCTTGATCGATGCAATCATTGCTCTGACAGTTATCTACAAGGGGTTTGAAAACCTTGATGGTTTCCCGAAAGTCTTCGGGACAAAGTCACCCAATCTCTTGTTCATGGTTGTGCTGTTCGGCCTGATTCACGGGTTTGGCCTGTCGACGCGGCTTCAGCAGCTGCCCATCCGGGAAGATTCCGGCCTGCTGATGCACATTCTGTCATTCAATGTGGGCGTGGAATTCGGTCAGATCGCTGCGCTTATCGTGATGTGGATCGCTCTGAACCTGTTGCGGCGCACAAGGCATTTCGGATCTGCGAGTGTTTTCATCAATGCAGGCCTCATATTTGCTGGCTTTGCCCTGTTCCTGATGCAGACCCACGGCTTGTTCCATACGACCATGCAGGAAGACTATCCGATAAGCCGGGACGATCACATCCATGCCCATCTCGAAATGGGATCGATGGGACAGACCACAGCTCCGGCAGCGTCCCCTTCGCCCAGCACAGATTTCGCAAAACCTGCGGCGTCCGAGCAGACGAGTGACGAGGCGCATGGTCATTCACATGCGGCTGACGGGTCGCATTTCATGCCCGGAGAGGTGAAGCCAGCCATGACGGTTGGNNGGCTAAACAAGTAATCCCTGTCACCAAGAAGGAGACTATCCATGAAAGCCAAGATCATCATTCCCGCCCTGCTTGCTCTTTCGCTCGCAGCCTGTTCCCAGCAGACCAATGCCCAGACGAGTGACGAGGCGCATGGTCATTCACATGCGGCTGACGGGTCGCATTTCATGCCCGGAGAGGTGAAGCCAGCCATGACGGTTGGAGCGACACCGACTTCGCCTGAATACACTCAGTTGGCGAACAATGTGGAGATCATCGAAAGTGTCCAGGAGGCCATGAACAGTGGCAGCGCCACGTTTACGCATGAGGGCTATTTCGGTCCGCTCCTGTTCGGCGAAGAGCTGCGTGCCTATACGCTCCGCCTGGAGCCGGGCATGTTCCTGTCTGAGCACCCGCACCCGACCGAGAGCATCGTCTATACGCTGAGCGGCCGCTATGTTTTGTGCAGCGAAGGCAAGCGGAAGGTGATGGAAGCCGGGTCGATCTTCCATTTCGGCTCGAACATGCCCACCGGCTGGGAAGCGCCCTTTGCAGAAGGGGCCGAGGTCCTGATCTTCAAGAAGAAGCGTGAAGGCGATGACTATGATTCGTTTGTCGCGGGGATCAAGGATATGGCGGCCGGCCTGGACGTACAGCTCAAGGATGGCGAACCCTTCTACTATAGCCAGCTGCCTGCCGACCATCCGGCCATCCAGTTCGCCCGGTCGAAGAATCCGGACTTCAATGCCGTGCTCGAAACCTCCGGGCCAACCAAGTAATCCCTGTCATCAAGAAGGAGACTGTCCATGAAAAAGACCTTTCTTGCCGTATCATTTCTGGCTCTGAGCTTGGGCGGATGCGCTGGGACCTCTTCCACCGCAGCCTTTACCTCGGAGCCGGTGGAACAAAGCGATGTACAGTGGAGCCTTGTCGACTCCGTGGATCTCGAGGCGATCAATTCCGATCTCGAAATCGGGAAACCGACCGTTGATATCGGTCTGTATTATCCTTCGAACCTTCACCCGGATGCGGTCGAGAAACTGCCACTCAGCGGATTGGTGGAAGAATTCCTCAATGCGAAAAAGGTCTTTGAGCCCACCGGGGTTCAGTTCAAGCTTCTCTGGATCAAGACGGGACAGGTCGACCCTCAGCACCTGGCGATCACGGCATCCAATTGGGAGACCGATCTGCCGTCCGGGGGCTATGGCAACATGTATGTCCAGAGCGCCATCCATCCGACAGAAATGTCGGATGGAGCGGTGGCGGCGTTCGAGACCATCATCGAGCCGGCGCCGGAAAACAGCCGGACCGTCTATCTGGTCGCGATGCAGAATGTCTACATGCCGTATTATGAGGATCTCGACGGGGGACGGAACTGGGCTCCGAAAGTGGTGAACACGTCCGGTCTGTCCTTTCCATCCTACACGTATGCGGACACGATTCCTGACCGGATACGCGGCGTGATCACACTGACAAAGCATGACGCAACCAACAAGCTGACAATCGCCCATGAGCTGGGTCACAAGTTGATGAATGTCAGCCATGAGTATCGGGACGTAAGCCCGCAGCACGAAATACGGTCCGATGACGGATTGATGCTTTATGGGTCCGGCACGCAGATTCCCTCCGGGCAGGAGGGACGCTGGCATCAGGAACGTCTGCTTCTTTCGCCCTATATCTATCGGGCCGATGCGGCTGGCGAACGGGTCTGGAATGCCGATTTCCAGGCAGGCGGCGTCTATTATGATCCCATCTACGGAGACTATGCGGTCCAGTTCGACTAGAACCATTAGGCGTGGGCCTCCACGCTGGCCCACCCATCTATCGCGAACGCGCATGGCCCTCCTGGGATGGCCATGCGCATCTATTTTCTGTGCCTGCCCCCTGCGCTCAGGAAGGCCGGTGTCCCTGCGGGTGACCGGCAATATGCCTGATCCGGCTGGCACGGCTGATTGCTTTCTGCAAACTGCGAAAGCCCGGCACCCTCCTGTATGTCCGGCGTGGGGCTGACAGATCGGAGGCAGGCCAATCAGGCCTCATGGCGAGCGGAGGAGATGGACCGGTGATCCGGCCCATCTCCGCCGCCTAATACCAGGCTCTGAGACCGACGAGAAAAACGATTTCCTCTCCATCGTCACCCGTCGCTTCGATCATGTCGCGGGTGTCCCCCAAGGCGCGGTGCCATTCGAGTCCGAGATAGGGCGCAAATTCCCGCCTGACCTCATATCGAAGGCGCAGTCCCGCACTGATCGAGGTTAAACCAGATCCTGTCTCACGATCCGGTACCGGCTGCGCGGAAAGCTCCGCCTCGATGCTTGGCTGAAGGATCAGCCTCTGGGTCAACAACAACTCATATTCCGCCTCTATCCGGGCGGTGAGATCACCTTGCTCACTTAGAAAGGCGGCAGTCTCGACTTCGAACCAGTAAGGCGCGAGCCCGTTCAGGGCGACCACACCATGGGCGAGGCCGTCCGGCTCGATATCGTATCGCAGGCCGGCCTGAATATCCCAAAAGGGCGCCACGGCCCGGGAGTAGAGTGCCTGGATTTCGGCTTCCTCAACGCCACCGTCCGTGAGCGAGGCATGTCCCTCGCTCTTGACCCAGAGCTTGTTGAGATCGCCGCCATACCAGGCCTGGCCATTCCAGGCGAAGCGGTCTTCCGCTTCGGCAAATTGTGCCTCAAGCTGGTTGAACATGACGTAGAAATGCTTCTGATCTCCTCCCTCTGCGAGAACCCGTTGGCGGGCTTCGGCCATGACGTCCGCGCCATGAAGCGCGTCGGCCTGATTCCACGGGGGGCTTTGATGGGCTTCCTGGGTGATTGCATTCAGGGGAGCGCCTATCCCGGCACTCGAGAAAATGAGGGCACGCAGTATTCGTTTCACGAGGCTCATTGTGCGTGCCCCCCGTGATTCATGGCCTGATGGTCCATATGCATATCTGCGCCCGGCTCTGGCTCAGGCACTCCGGGGTGTTCGGGATGCGCGGCGGGAAGCACGCTCACGACCTGCATCATACCAGCATGCATATGATAGAGCAGGTGGCAGTGAAATGCCCAGTCCCCGACATGTTCGGCGGTAATATCTACACTGACCTTGTCTGCGGGTTTGACTGTTACGGTGTGCTTGCGCGGCTTGTGATGGCCGCCGCCATTGACGAGATCGAAGAACATTCCGTGCAAATGAATGGGATGCGGCATCATCGTGTCATTGATCAGGGTGAGCCGTAACCTTTCGCCCTCATAGAACTTGATGGATTGTGTAACTTCCGAGAACTTCACCCCGTCGAACGACCACATATAGCGTTCCATGTTCGAGGTCAGATGGATGACGATCTCGCGACCGGGGGGGCGGTGATCCTCGTTCATGTCGAGGGCCCGCAGTTGGCTATAGGTCAGTGTTCGGTGCGGCACGTCCTCGAGGCCGATACCCGGCTCCTCGAGCCGGCTCATCGCCATCGCGGCGATGTTCACCACGCCCGGACCGCGTTTGATATCTGCTTCGATCCTGACGGGCTGGATGGCGGGACCGTCGGGATCGGGTTTCATGGGCATGGCGCCCATGTCGTGCCCGCTCATGTCATGACCGGGCTGCGCCGTGCCGGATTCAGATCCGGCATCATGGCTCATGCCTGGCATGTCGCCATGGGCCATGCCCATGTCCCGCATGGTCAGTATTGGCACGGGCCGGAGGGCGGGGGCCGTGGCCTTCATCCCGGCACGCGGGCCGAGTGTGGCAACGGCCTGGCCCGTCCGGTCAATCGATTCGGCGACGAATGCATAGGCCCGGGCCTCGGTTGGCGCGACGATCACGTCATAGGTTTCCGCAACTCCCATCTGAAATTCATCGGTCTCGACCGGCTGGATATTCAGGCCGTCGGCCTGGACCACTGTCATTGGCAAGCCCGGGAGGCGGACATTGAAGAGGGTCATGGCGGAGGCGTTGATGATGCGCAGGCGAACCCGTTCGCCCGGCTGGAAGGCCATGTTGAAATTGTCGACCGTCGCATGTCCATTGATGAGATAGGTATATGTATCCCCTGACACATCGGCGATATCCCTCGGGCTCATCCTCATCTGGCCCCACATGCCGCCAAGACCGACCGGATTGGAGAGGGTCGGCCGGTTATAGTTCAGGCTTTCCGGATTCTTCTTCAACTGAGCGAAGATCCGGTGCGGATGGGTGAAGCTCCAGTCGCTGAGTACAAGGACATATTCCCGGTCATAGAGAGCCGGATCCGGATCGGCAGGATCAATTATGATCGGGCCGTAATGGCCGAGCTGTTCCTGAAGACCCGAATGGGAGTGGTACCAATAGGTCCCGTTCTGCGGCACCTTGAATTGATACTTGAAGGTTTCGCCCGGTCTTATGCCCGGAAAGCTGAGTCCGGGCACGCCGTCCATGTGGAATGGCACAAGCAGCCCATGCCAGTGGATCGACGTATCCTCCTGGAGGCGGTTCGTCACGTTGAGCGTGACATCATCGCCTTCCCGAAAGCGCAGGAGTGGACCTGGCAGGGTCCCGTTGATTCCTGTTGCCATTCCGTCTCGACCATTGATGCGCACCGGAAACCGGTCAATGTCGAGGTCAAACCGCGTGCCAGAGAGCGAGGCTATGCCGAGATTTCCGGCGCTTGCGGATCTTGCCCAGGCGGGAAGGAGCTTTGCCGAGCCCAGGACTGCTCCCGCGCCCAGCGCAGAGTGCAGCAAATGTCTTCTATTGATCACAGATATCTCCATTGAATTGAAATTTAACCAGACGGGCTGAGTGCCCGGCGGGTGCGGTCTCAATTCAGGAAACGGACTTTCAAATGCAGGGGGGAGGGGGATTGCGGCCAACTTCGCCGATCCGGTACGATCCTACGAAGCGGTGCGCGAAGAGGAATCGCGGACCAGGCCGGGTTGGTAAGCGTGACTGGCGCCTTGACCCCGCTTCCGACGAGACCGGCCAGCGTACCCATCCTCTCGCCTTTTGCTGCTGCGACTAATTGCATGTCGCAATGGTCGCTCTCCTGTTCGCAGGGCGGCGTCTCATGCTTGCCATGACCGTCCGCCATCTGCGCAGTCGTGTTTTGCCCGGACCCGGCAGTTCCGGACGCGGCAACAGGACTGAGGCAGAGACTTTGCGACAGGCCGAAAAAGACGGCGACAAGGATGGAGACTATCATGTTCATCAGGTTTGAACCTACACCCCCATTGGGGGACAATTCAAGGAGCGTCATGACCAGTATGCAAGGCCTGTCTCGATCGCCAGAACATCCTGTACCGCGCCATCATTCTCCGCCTCGACAATGTGGTTTCGGGCTTCTGCGACGAGGTCCTCCATGCCTTTGCAATGCTCCGACTAGCATTCACCATTGGCGTCTTCGATCAGCGTAACGGAGCAGACTAGCAGTCGGTGGCTCAATGAGTATGGCGAGCTGCAGGTTGACCAAGGCCAACCGGATCAAGGAGGTCGAGAAGGAGAATGCGCGGCACCGCTGGGCAACCTCGGATCTCACCTTGGATAACCAGATACTTTCGGAAGTTGTGCAGGGCGCCGTAGAGGGGCGCGGCCGAAGCGCTCTAAAGAGATACCCCTGATTGTACCGCTAGCTTGCAGCGTCGCTGCCGTTCTTCCGCTTTTTGCAAAGCTCGTGGAATCCGCCGGCCATGAAGGAAGCCATGCGTTCCTTGGCTGCTTCGAAGTCGTCAGATTTGCAGAGCCCGTCAGATAAACGATCGATCCGACCCGTGCGGCCGAGCGTAAGCATCAAGGCGCCGGTGACGAAGTGGTAGCCCCAAAACAGGTCTTCGCGCGAACAGTCGGGCAGGGCCTTTTCCAGCAGGCCAATCAGGCGCAGGACAACCTGATCAAAGTGGAAATCGAAGAGCTCTGCGCCATAGGTCGTGTTTGAAGACTGCGCACCGAGGACACCGTAATTTTTCCAGCCTTCGCCGCCCTGACTGTAAAGGTCGAGGTCCGTGTCGAGAAAGGCGCGCAGGGCCCCCTCGACAGTTGGTTTTCCACCGCTCGCCTTGTCATACTCATCAAGCGCTTTCATGCGTAGCGAACTTGTCACACTCGCCCGGCGCGCGATCACTGCATCAAAGACGCTCTTCTTGTCGTCAAAATAGTAGTTCAGCAACGTGTGGTGCACCCCCACACGTTTGGCAATGTCCTTCAGAGTGACGCCATTAAAGCCCGACTGGGCGAAAAGGTATTCCGCCTCGTCCAAAATCTGCTCCATGGTTTCGGCGCGCTGCTCAGCCTTCGTCATTCGGCGGCGGTTGGGTGCTGTCTTTGTCATTCGGTCAGTGAGCCATCTGTTTCGGTTCTCTTTGGTCAATGGCCAATTGGGCACGGTGTCAACGGTTTGCATCGCCACAGGTGCTTGCCTGGAGGCGTTTCAGGGGCCGTGCCCGCCTTG
>NZ_DFME01000112.1:61147-70782 GCF_002375605.1 Hyphomonas sp. UBA3601
GAGAGTGAATATTGTTGACTTTAGATTTCTTCTGGTCTCCTATCCTGCCAACAGCGGGAAAACCCGCGGAACCTCGGGAGGACAATATGACTAATCGCTTCATGGCATCCGTATCGGCAATTTCGCTTCTTGTACTGAGCGCGCCGGCGTTTGCTCAGGACGCTCCGGCACTTGATGCCGGCGACACCACGACAGAAAGCGAAGCACGCCAGGACCGCGTGATCGTTACGGCGACTCGCCGCGAGCAGAGCCTGCAGGATGTGCCGCTCGCCGTGACCGCCTGGCAGCAAGAAGCGCTCAGCGAAAAGGGCATTGTCAGCTATGACGGGCTCGCCCGCGAAACGCCAGGCATCGTGCTCAATCAGCCAACGGCCAACTTCAACACCATTACCACGCGCGGCATCGCAACCAATGGCTACGGCGCCAATCTTCAGGCCGCGACCGCCATTTACATCAATGAGTTGCCGATTTCCAGCAATGGCAACTCCACGATCCTTGATCCAACGCTGTATGACGTCGAGCGCGTTGAAGTGTTGCGCGGGCCGCAGGGTACACTATTTGGCGCGAACTCTCTGTCCGGTGCCGTCCGGATTCTTACAAAAGCCCCGAATCCGAACGAGTTTGAAGCGTCGGCCCTTGTCGATTTCGGCCTTGTCGATGGCGATGCGCTTCGCCAACGTTATAATGGCATGGTCAATCTGCCGCTGGTCGATGACGAGCTGGCGTTGCGTCTTGTTGGTTTCTACCGCGATGAAGATGGCTGGGTGGACAATACCGGCACAGGCATTGAAGGCGCAAATTCGCTCGAATCGATTGGCGGTCGTGCCCATCTGCTTTGGGAGCCGATGAATAATTTCGATATCGGCTTGCTCGTCATACACGAGGACAACAAGCCTGCTGATTCCGGCCTCACCAATCCCGACCGGGGCGACTATATCCGCTTCACCGAGCGGCCTGACCTCTTTCAGTCTAACTTCACCAGCTACAATTTGACCGGCAATTACGAGATGGACTGGGCAACCCTGACCAGTTCGTCGACCTATTCCAAGATTGACGGCAAATTCATCGTCGACCTGGCCGGTACGTTCAACCAGGCTATCCCCTTTGCGCTCGACGCCGTCGGCTATGATGAGAATTTCGTCCAGGAAGCCCGCCTCGCCTCAGCTGATGGCGGCGACTGGGACTGGATCATCGGTGGCTTCCACTTCAACAAGCGGCGTGATATCGACTACGACTACCGCTCCTCGACAGAGTTCCTTCAAGCACGTAATCTCACCGGGCTTCCGAACGAGTATTATCAGAGCTTCGCAGGCTATTTCGATGCGATCGAATCGGCTGCTTTCGGTGAGCTGACATACCGGTTCTCTGACCAATTCTGGATGACGGGGGGGCTTCGCTACACCGAAACTTCCGTACAGTCCTTCACCCTGCCGGGGGGATACAATTCAAACTATCTGGGCGTCGCTTTGGGCGGATTTACGGATCTCGAGCTGACCGTCTTCCCGGTCGTGGCTGCTGAAGGCCTCAAGGTCAAAGCTGACAACGTTTCCTACAAGGCCAGCGCATCCTGGAAGCCGATGGAGAATCTTACGACTTACGCATCGGTCGCTACAGGCTTCCGTTCGCCGGTTGCAAATGCGCGCGCTGGCGCCGTCAGTGTTGTGAACCCTAACGACCTTGTCATCCCGGACGGCGCGAATTCCGACGAACTGATCAACTATGAAGTCGGCATGAAGGGTACTTTCCTGAATGGGAAGCTGACCTCAAATCTCGCGGCCTATTACATCATCTGGTCAGACATCCAGGTACAGGCCAATCGGCTTTCAGATCAGGTGCAGTTTGCCACCAATATTGGTGAAGCCGTCAGCCAGGGGCTAGAATTCGAAGCCGGCTATTATCCGGGCAACGGATTCAGCCTGTTCGTGAACGGATCTCTAAACGACACCGAAATCACTGAGCTGACGCCTGAGGAAGCCGCGATTTCCGGCGCCGAGCTTGGCCTTCAACTCGCCATGCCGAACTTCCAGGGTGCCGCCACAGCACGCTATGACTACAATGTCGGAGAGATGGACGCTTTCTTCTCGGGTACAGCCGCATATGTCGGTGATTTCCCGGCCTTGCTGCCAAATGTGCCGGGCCAACCAAATGTGCCGGCCCCGACCTTCGATTATACCGACGCCTACACCGTTGTGAATCTTCAGGCGGGTCTTTCGAAGGATAATTGGCAACTGACTGGCTATGTCGAGAATCTCTTCGACGACAACTCGATCACCTACGTGCACCCGGAATCCTTTGTCGACGCTCGCTATGCGCGCCAGCGCCCACAGACGGTGGGCGTCCGCGTCAGCGTTGAATACTGATTGGGGGCAGGGCTGTGCTGAATATTGGTAGAATGCTGGAGGGCGGCAGAACGCCCCCCGTGTTCGGCAGGGTACTCGCCTCGTCTATCCTTGCGTGGACCCTGCTCTGGCAGGCTGGCTGTGCAGCGAGTGATGGATTGCAGGCGAGCGCCGCCGACCCGAAACCCAACGCCGTCACAGAAGCGCCCGTCGGTTCGCTGCAGGGTGAAGCAGGGGATGGGGTGACTGTCTATCGGGGTATTCCGTTCGCGCTTGCGCCCGTCGGCGAGCGGCGCTGGGCCTTGCCGGAGGCCTTCCCGGACTGGGAAGGCGTCCGCCAGGCAATCGAGTTCGGTCCGGCCTGTCCACAGCCTGGCGCGCGCCCGGGAAGCATCTACTATGAGAAGCTAGGTGAGGTGAGCGAGGATTGCCTTAGCCTCAATGTCTGGGTGCCGGACGGCGCGGATGATGCTCCTGTCTTCGTCTGGATCCATGGCGGCTCGCTGGTTACCGGCACCAGCAGTCAGGCAATGTACGACGGCGCAAACCTTGCCCGTGAAACGGGGCTCGTCGTCGTTACAATCAATTACCGGCTCGGCGTGCTCGGCTATCTTGCCCATCCGGAACTCAGCGCCGAGTCGCCGCAGAATATCTCGGGCAATTATGGCCTGAAAGATCAGGCTGCAGCCCTGAAATGGATCAAGCGCAATATCGCTGCCTTTGGCGGGAACTCGGACAATGTCACAATTGCAGGTGAATCCGCTGGCGCTCTCAGTGTCGTCCTGCTCATGGTCTCGCCAGAAGCGCGCGGTCTGTTCGACAAGGCAATCGCCGAGAGTGCCTATATGGTTTCCATGGCTCCTCTGAGAGGTGCGGTGAGCGGCCATCCGTCAGCTGAAGAAGCAGGCGTTGCCTTTCAGGAAAAGACGAAAGCTGCCTCCTTGGCTGAGCTGCGTGAGATGGACGCCGACGAGTTGGTCTCGATTGCGGGCCGCAACGCCTTCGTCCCGTTCGGCGTTATCGACGATGTCTGGCTGAAAGATCAGATGCCTGCGACGTTCGACAAGGGCGAGCAGGCACAGGTCCCCGTGCTCGCCGGCTTCAATGAGGGCGAGATACGCTCGCTTCGTTTCCTTTTGCCGTCGGTGCCAGGAAGCGACGCCTATGAGACGGCGATCCGGTCCACTCATGGCGAGTTGGCAGACCGTTTCCTTGAGACCTATCCGGCCGACAATCCCGAAGCCAGCATGCTCGCGACCACGCGTGACGCCATGTATGGCTGGACTGCGGAGCGGCTCGTTGCCTCGCAGACGGCGGCTAGCCAGCCCTCCTATTTCTACTTTTTCGATCATACGTATCCGGCCGCCGACAAGCTTGGCCTTCGCGCCTTTCATGCGATGGAAATCCCTTATGTCTTCGGCACGCTTTTCGACATTCCCGAGCCGTGGCCACAGGCTCCGCGCAAGCAGTCCGAACGCGAACTAATGAATGCTATGATGCACTATTGGGCGAGCTTTGCCCGAGAAGGAGCCCCGTCCGCTGAAGGCGCGCCGGACTGGCCGGCCTACGGCAAGGACGCGACCGGCATGGTGTTCTCCGAGGTGCCGAAAGCCTGGCCAGGCCTTGCCCGCGCCCGCTTCGAACTTCACGAAGCGATTGTCTGCCGCAGGCGCGCCCATGGCAGCCTTCAATGGAACTGGAATGTCGGCATCATTTCCCCGCCGCTGCCGCCGGAGGTACCCGCGTGCAATTGACAGACGGCACCATGCAAGACTTCTCGCTGACACTTGATCGAATGATCGACCATGCAGCGAAGTGGCACCCCACCAAGGATGTGGTCACGCGCCGTTTTGACGGCAGCTTCACCCGCATTGGCTATGCCGCCCTGCGCGAGCGTGCCCGTACGGTGTCTGGGGTGCTGAAAGGACTCGGCATGCAGCGCGGGCATCGCGTGGCGACGCTCGCTTGGAACAGCCAGGCCCACATGGAGTGCTGGTACGGCATCATGGGAATGGGCGCAGTGTGCCATACGCTCAATCCGCGCCTCACCGCAGAGCAAATCGCCTGGATGCTTCAGCAGTCCGGCGCGCGCATTCTGATCGTTAGTGGGGATCTGCTGCCGCTCGCCGCCGAGATCGCAGCAGAAGCCGGAACGCTGGATCATGTACTCATCATCGATCCTGTCGGGCCTGACTGCAGCGCGAATGTGGGGCTGCCGGGGGCCCGTGACCTCGAGGCGACGCTATCCAAGGCCAGTTCTGAAGGTATCATCTGGGGCGACTTTCCAGAGACCACACCGTGTGGCCTCTGCTTCACCTCGGGCACCACGGGACGCCCGAAAGGCGTCACCTACACCCATCGCGGCAGCTATCTGCACACGCTCCGCCAGCTTCAGGCCGATGTCAGCGGGCTCAACTCGCATGATGTCATCATGCCCGTCGTACCGATGTTTCATGCCAACGCCTGGGGCCTGCCATATTCAGCACCAGCGACAGGCGCGCGGCTGGTCTTCTGCGGCCGCCAGGCAGATGGCGCGACCCTCGCCGATCTGATCGTCCGAGAAGGGGTCACCATTGCTGTCGGGGTGCCGACGCTCTGGCTGGACGTCTTCGATCATCTCGATGCAAACGGGTTGGATGTGCCGAGTCTCGGGCGGATCATGGTCGGCGGCGCTCCGATGAGTAGTGCTCTGATGCGCCGGATTGAGGCACGGGGCATCGCCGTCCAGACAACATGGGGCATGACCGAACTCTCTCCACTTGGTACGGCCGCTCCGCCCGGAGATGTCCGCTCATCAGACACGGCAGGCCGTCCGGCGCTTGGCGTCGATCTGATGCTCACCGATCATGAAGGCACGCCCCTCGATGAGCAGCGCGGGCACGAAGGCCATCTCTGGGTGCGCGGCCCTTCCGTAGTCGAGCGCTATTTCGGCCAAGCTGAAGCCGCGACGCGCGATGGCTGGTTCCTGACAGGCGACCTTGCTGAAATCAGTGAAGACGGCCAGCTTTTCATTACGGGCCGGGCCAAGGATCTGATCAAGTCCGGCGGAGAATGGATCAATCCCACCGAGATCGAAGCGCTCGTCTCCGGCCTGCCGGAAGTCGCCTTCGCCGCTGTCGTCGGGCGCGAGCATGAAAAATGGGGCGAGCGCCCTGTACTGCTTGTCCAGTTCCGCGATGGCGAGAGCCTTGAAGATAACAACTTGCTGGAGGCGCTAAGGGATCGTGTGCCCTCCTGGTGGCTGCCTGATGAGGTGATCCGTGTGCCAAGCATGCCACTCGCTGGCACTGGAAAGATCGACAAGATTCGCCTTCGCAGCCTTTATGGATCAGCCTGACACGGGAGGAGCTTACAATTGACACGCTTGAAACCGACCCTCATCGCCGTTGGCCTCGCCGCGCTCACGCTCTCCGGATGCTCGGCCAAAGAGGCTAAGTCCTCCCAGACGGCACTCGCAGAGAAAATCGTCCTGCCGGGCCCTGTTGTCAGCGTCGCGCAGGGCGAGATCGAAGGTGTGAACCAGGACGGCATCAATGTTTTCCGCGGAATTCAATATGCCGCCCCCCCGGTTGGTGAATTGCGCTGGGCGCCGCCGATTGCGCCTGCTGCGTGGGAGGGGGTTCGCGACGCCAGCGACTTCGGGCCGAGCTGTATCCAGCCGCCGGTGCCGCCTGTCAGCGTCTATTATGATCCGCCAGAAAGCGCGTCGGAGGACTGCCTTTCCCTCAATGTCTGGGCACCTGAACACGCAGAAGATGCGCCGGTCATCGTCTGGATCCACGGCGGATCGCTTCGTATCGGCGGTGCCGCGCAGCCTGTCTATGATGGCACGGCTTATGCCGAGCGGAACGTGGTCTTCGTTTCAATCAACTACCGTCTCGGCGTGCTCGGCTGGCTCGCGCATCCCGAGCTAATTGAGGAGAGCCCGGGGGGACTGTCGGGTAATTATGGCCTGATGGACCAGATTGCCGCGCTCGAATGGGTTCAGGACAATATCGACCAGTTTGGCGGTGACCCGTCCAACGTCACCGTGATGGGCGAATCCGCGGGCGCGCTCAGCGTGACCTATCTGCTCACAAGCCCGATTGCCGAGGGCCTGTTCGACAAGGCGATCATCCAGTCGACCAATACCCGCAATTTCGCAGAGCTCGGTGAAGCAAGCTACGACCTGCCGGCTGCAGAGATGGAGGGCGTAAACCTGTTCAAGACACTCGAACTGAAAACGCTGGACGCCGCGCGCGCCGCCGACCCGCAGGAGCTCACCAATCGGAGCACAATGGCAGGCTATGCCCCCGCCGGGACGATTGATGGCACTTACGTACCGCGCCAGCTAAATGAGGCATTTGACGATGGCGAATTCGCGAAAGTGCCCGTGCTCGCAGGATTCAATAGCGGCGAAGCGCGCACCTATCGAATGCTCCTGCCCAGGAAGCCGAAGACGCCCGAGGCCTACGAAGACGCGATACGTGCGCGCTATGGTAACGAGGCGGAGGCCTTTCTCGCGCTCTACCCGGCCGATGACATGGAAGAATCCATGCTGGCTGTGAACCGCGACAATGTTTTCGGCTGGTCAACCGAACGTATCGTACGCAGCGCGGCGCAAGCGGGCGAACCCGCCTATCTCTACGTCTTCGATCATTGCTATCCGGCTATGGAAGCGCGCGACCTCTGCGCCTTCCATGCGAGCGAAGTGCCCTTCGTGTTCGGCACGGTCGGCACCCCGGAATCCTATCCGCCGCGATGGCCGCAGCCGGAGGTGGACGAGGTTGAAGCGCTGGCCTCAGTTCTGGTCGACTACTGGGCTTCTTTTGCTTCGACAGGCCGGCCTGAAAGCGCCAATGGGCCTGCCTGGGCGCCCTATAGTGACGACGAGGCCTATCTCCATATCGGGGATAAGCCGGAGCTACGCCATGACGCCTATTCCGGCATGTTCGAATTCCATGAGGCGCTTTACCAGAAGCGGCGTGCGGCCGGCGAAGGCTGGTTCATGCGCGTCGGGCTGAATGCAGAGCCGATCGAGTAGGCGCGGACAGCCTCAATGGCCGGCCTTGTTCGGCGCAATCAGGGTCATCTCTGTCTCGTAATTGTCGGACCAGTTTTGCGGCGGCAGGGGCAGGGCGCGGCTCTCGCGCTCGCGCGCCGGCGTGAAGGCCGGGCGGGGGTCTGCCGAGCGCACCTGTTCGAGCCAGATGACTCCGTCATATTTGCCGCTGTTTCCGCGGGTTGTGACGAGATCCAGATCGCCATCACCGTCCATGTCGGTCGCAGTGAACGCGTCATACATTCCACGTACGCGCCGCGAAATGTCATGGCGTGTCCACTCCGTCGTCGGATGTCCGGCGTTCTCGAACCACACGATCCGGCCTACCGAAGAAGACGCTGTCACTTTGGGCTCGTCATAGTCGCGCGACGCGCCGGAATAGCCGCCTTCCAGGATATTGAGCCCTGAATAGCCGCCTGTGATTGCGTCGAGGTCACCATCGCCATCAATGTCTGCAAGTTCGATCCCGATGATGACGTCCGGCAAGATGTCGCCAATGCGATAGTGGACCCATGGCTCGTCGAGGCTTACGGGTTGTTTTAGCCAGCCAAGCGAGGCCATGAGCGGCGAGCCATTCACGGGGAACGGTGTCTCATAAACCGCAACAGCGAGGTCGAGCCTGCCGTCGCCATCAATGTCCTCAAAGTCGCTCTGAAAGGCGCTGGACGTGCGTTGCCAACCTTCGGGCGCTGTGAGGCCGGGTATAATTTCGATCGTGTGCGGCAATACTTCTATGCCGCCTCCCTCGCGCGGACCCGTATTCTCCAGCATTGTCATTGTCTGGCGCAGGCGGGCGGCAGCAAGCACATCCATGTCGCCATCGCCGTCCACATCGACTGGCATGGCCGTGTTAGGCACGACTTCGCGCGAGAGAACCTGCTCTCGCCAGCTTGAAGGCTCAAGCGGGTCGCCCTCAATCAGGAAAAGCGAAGTCGGTCGTGATGCAGAGGGAAGCGATGGATCAATAATGTCTGACGCGCCCTTGTTTGCACCGAGCACATCCATCTTCCCATCGCCATCGACATCGGCGATGAAGGCACGCAGCCAGGAGCCACGATCCTGTGTGACCGGCGGAATGAGGTTCTGCCAGGACTCAGACCGCGCGGCCTCGCCCGGGTTTTGGAAATAGATGAGATGGGCCTCTTCGCAGGCTGCGACGAGATCCGGCCAGCCATCCCCATTTAGATCGCCCACGGCCACGTCTTCGATTGCCGCGACCTCCGCGCCCTCGCCAATCGTTACATTGACCCAGACATCCGGACCATCTGTCGCGAAGGCGATACGCAGATGGTTGGAATCCTCATGGACCGAAACGATGTCGGTCCGACCGTCGCCGTCCATGTCAGCCATTTGGAACCCGTCGCCGCCGCGGATCGGGATGCCACCATTCATGCCTTCATCATCGACCCGATGCTCGATCCAGGAGATGAACTGCCCGTTCGGCGTTTTCGCCCGTGTCGGCGTGTCGGCGACGCTCATCACTGAAGCTGGCATCTGCGCGCAGGCGGCGAGCGCCAACACTAGCGTGGAGGCGCTCGC
Source organism: Hyphomonas sp. UBA3601 (assembly GCF_002375605.1). Lineage (NCBI taxonomy): Bacteria > Pseudomonadati > Pseudomonadota > Alphaproteobacteria > Hyphomonadales > Hyphomonadaceae > Hyphomonas > Hyphomonas sp. UBA3601. The sequence goes on from NZ_DFME01000112.1 coordinate 70,067, forward strand.
GATCCGCATCAGACTTGCCGCCTGGCGATATCTTCGCGGACCTTGTTCGCCGCCAGAATGTAGTGGGTGACCGACCATATCGCCGCGACCGTACCACAGATCAGCATGGCCGTGCCAAGCGGCGCCACCATGCCATTCCGGGTGAAAACATCGCTGAGGAAGCCGACGATGACAGGGCCAAGACCGAGCCCGATCAGGTTCAGCACGAAGAATAGCACCGCCGATGTCATTGCTCGCATCCGTCCGTTGACGAGATTGTGCGAGACGGCCAGCACCGCGCCGAGATAGGCGGCGGAAAGGAAGTGGAAGGGCGCTGTCATGATCAGGGCGAAATAGACCTCGCCGGAGAGCAATATTGCGAGCTGCACCGGAACAAGAAGTGAAGTCAGGATGGCGGGCACCCAGAGATACCAGCGCACATCCTTTGCCCCGAACTTGTCAGCCATCCAGCCGCCGCAGAAGGAGCCAAGCCCGCCGCCAAATCCGGTGGTGAGTGCCATCCAGGCGCCGATCGTGCCGATGTCGAGCTCGTAGGTTCGCAGGAAGTAGGAGGGCAGCCAGTTGCCGATGCCGTAGATGATGAAGGCTTGCATACTGGCGGCCAGCGCAATGTGTCGGAAAGAAATGCGCGACCAGAGTAGTCGGGCCACATCCCCAATCGGTGGGGCAGGCTCGACCGCTTTCGTGTCGCCTTCGGACCAGCCGCGGATCGGTTC
>NZ_DFME01000112.1:70877-73272 GCF_002375605.1 Hyphomonas sp. UBA3601
CCAGCCGCGGATCGGTTCACGAACCGTCAGGAGAACGAGCAGGGCGAGTGCGACCCCCGGAATACCGACCACGAAGAAGGCAAGGCGCCAACTGAACGCGTCGGCCAGGAAACCGCCTGCTGCAAAGCCAATCAGGATGCCGATATAGATACCGATGGAATAGACCGACAGGGCAAGCGCCCGATTCTTTGGCTTGAAGATATCCGAAATCATGGAGTGCGCCGGCGGGCTGCCACCCGCCTCGCCGACACCGACACCGACACGCGCGAGCAGAAGATGGGTGTAGTTTGCCGCAAGCCCGCACATGGCGGTCATCACGCTCCAGATCGTCAGCGCGAGGGCGATGATGGTTCGCCGGTTTCCCTTGTCAGCCCAGCGGGCGATTGGAATACCGCAGATGACGTAGAATAGCGCGAAGGCAAAGCCTGTCAGCAGGCCGAGCTGTGTGTCCGAAAGGTTCAGCTCCGCCTTGATCGGCTCCTGCAGGATGACGAGTAGCTGGCGATCAACAAAGTTGAAGACATAAACGACAGTCAGGACCGCCAGCACATAATAGCGATAGAATGGCTGAGTATAAGGGGTATTGGTCGTGTCAGCGTCGTCGTCTGGTGATTTTTCGTGGGCAGTTTCCGCACGTGGCGCATGGATAGTCATATGTCCTCCCGCGGGCTTCAACGTCCCGTCATTTGCTTCGATCTAGAGGGATCTCCAGAACAAACCTATATCTGGGAAAGATACTCACTCAATCGAGAGTGAAGTCAATATCCCTATCCATTTGAGCCAGCAATCCTTGGGTTTAGTAGCGGCTTTGATCGCGCGGGCTTGCGCTTCGGAACTAGGCGCTCCGTCCGATATAGCCCAAGCTGGTTGCTACACGGACGGCTTGAGCGCGACCGGAAACCGACAGCTTTTGCCCTGCATTTGTTAGATGAAAGCGAATCGTAGGCACAGAAATTCCCATAATCGTTGCGATCTCGCTGTCCGTTTTGCCAATGGCAGCCCATTTCAGGCACTGAATCTCTCTGCGAGTCAGATCGACCAGTTCTGGGAGGGCAATATGTGAGTCATTTTCCCGGTAGGCGGAGAGAAATTTAAGCGTTAGTTGATGCATGCTTGCAGCGTGCGCTATGAATGTTTTCGCAATGTCCGCAACCGCTTTGTCGCCAGCCCAGACGATCGCGCCCAGCACGCCATAAGGCATGTAACATGGGCAAATAATTGCACTGGCAACCCCGTACGCATCATATTCAGCATTCTCGTTGAAGACGTCCAGCGCTCGGTTCGTTCGCCAGCTCTTCAATGCCTTGCCGTCAAAATAGAAGGGTTCGGCACAGATTCGCGCCGCTTGGACAAATCCTGAGCGGAGGGCGAAAGTGCGATCATCCCAATAGTGGAAATCCGGATCGAACCATTTGAACAGGCTCTCCGCATAAGGCGAGCCATCCTTGTCAAGCATGGGGTTTGGGTCGCTGACATCCGCTGATGCGGCGATGTAGGGAAGACCTGCGCGGTTGCCAAGCTTGACAACTTCCATCGCCAAAGCGTGCACGTGATGCTCTGAGGTTTTCGGACCGGTTACCGATGGGATAGAGGGTTTCATACCTATTGGTTCTGGTAGCTTGAGCCGTGACGGTCGAAGTCGCTAGTGTTCATGGCGACCATGGGAGATATTCGATGAATCTGGGCCTATCTGATAAAGATATCGCGTTCCGCGAGGAAGTGCGAGCCTTCCTTCGCGACAATCTCACGCCAGAACTGGCCGCTGCTGGCAAAAAGGCCACTAGTGTTTTCGTGGAGCCTGAATACACACTCGCCTGGCAAAAGAAATTGCACGCGAAAGGTTGGGCGGCGCCGAGTTGGCCTGAAGCGTATGGTGGGCCCGGCTGGACGGAAATGCAGCGCTACATATTTGCATCGGAATGCGCCATCGCCGGGGCACCTCCGTTGGCACCCATGGGTCTTAACATGGTGGGACCCTGCATCATCGGATACGGGACGCCTGAACAAAAGGCATTCTTCCTGCCGCGTCTGTTGGCGGGGGACGACTATTGGTGCCAAGGGTATTCTGAACCGCAATCAGGGTCCGATCTGGCGTCTCTGTCTCTCAAGGCGGAACGAGATGACGACCATTACATCCTCAATGGATCGAAGATCTGGACGACGCATGCCCACCATGCAAACCGCATGTTCTGTCTCGTGCGAACCGACCTCACAGGCAAGCCCCAGCAAGGCATCACCTTCCTCCTTCTCGAGATGTCGGCACCCGGTATCACCGTCGATCCGATCATCACATTGGCGGGCGAACATGAATTGAACCAGGTGTTCTTCGATGATGTCCGCGTTCCGGTGTCGGGCAGGCTTGGCGAGGAAAATGACGGCTGGACCGTCGCGAAGT
>NZ_DFME01000112.1:73385-76074 GCF_002375605.1 Hyphomonas sp. UBA3601
GCCGGTCTCGAGGCGGCGCTGAATCGACTTCGCGCCCATGTTTTGGAAAGCGGTCTCGAAGAGCCGGGATTACGTACCCGGCTCGAGACAACCGCCATTCTGCTCGACGCCATCCGAGTGACCGAACAGCGCATCGTGGCGTCACTCAGCGCGGGCCGGCCGCCGGGCCCTGCCGCTTCGATGCTCAAGGTACAAAGAACGGAGATGATGCAGAAGATCGACGAGATCGCGATCGAGGCTGCAGGCCCATATGCGGCTGTTCATGAACCGGCGACCTGGCATCCGGAATCAAATCTGGACCCGGTCGGACCAGATGCGCTCAGCGTCGCCATGGCGAAATACCTCAACAATCGAGCCGGTTCGATTTATGGCGGATCGAATGAGGTCCAGCGCAACATCATGGCCAAGGCGGTGCTTGGATTGTGAGACGGCCCTATCAACCTTGATAGCTTGCCGGGAGTGACCGTTTCCGAGGAACCTCTCCCTACAGCTCCAAACATAGGAGCATAGGGAGGAAAATTTGGAAAACCGGTCTAAGTACTTGAAATCGCTATGCTTGGGAGTCTCACTCATAGCACTCTGGGCAAGCTCGCCCGCCATCGCACAAGAGGCAGACACCCCCTCCGCCGAGAGCAGCGAAGATTCGCAAAGCTCCATGAAGCTGGAGTCCATCACGGTCACGGCCCAGAGGCGGGAAGAATCCGCCAATGATGTCCCGATGTCGATCCAGGCATTTGGCGGGGACCAACTCGATACGCTCAGGGTCAATGAGGTCGATGACCTGCAAGCGCTCGTGCCAAGCTTCTCAGTCTCGCAAAGCTATCAGGGCGTGCCGACCTACACCCTCCGCGGTATCGGCTTCAATACCATCAACGTCTCTGCAACTTCGACCGTCGGCACCTATGTAGATGAAGTTGCCTATCCCTATCCCTTCATGAATTCGGGGCCGATGTTCGATATCGAGCGTATCGAGGTTTTGAAGGGGCCGCAGGGAACTTTGTTTGGCCGCAATACGACGGCGGGTCTGATCAACGTCGTGACGAACAAGCCGGTCGATGAGTTCCAGGCAAGTGTCTCCGCCGACATCGGCAACTACGACACCTGGAATCTCGAAGGCATGGTGAATGTGCCGCTTGCGGAAAACGTTCAGGCGCGTTTCGCGATCCGCAGTGAGAACAGCGACGAAGGTTGGCAGGAGTCGATTTCCCGCGGAGAAGACCGGGGAACGGTCGAGAAGCTCGGCTTCCGTGCGGCGCTCGCGATTCAGCCAACAGACAAGCTCGAAATTGATCTGTCCTACAATGGCTGGATCAACAAATCCGACACGATCGCTGGGCAGGCAATTGGCCTGACGCCCAATACCGACCCGACATTCATCGTGCCGGGAACCAACGGCCCGTCGACGGCATCAGGCTTCAACCAACCGGGCCTTGTTGACTTTATCAACAGCAACTTTCCGACCAATGCTGAACAGGCCGACTGGGCACCTTCATACCTGCGGTCAGCCGATATCGGTGCAGGCGAGGGCATTGACGGTCCGCATGAAGAGAATTCGAGCTTCGATGCCATCAAGCTTGGCGTAAGCTATGAGTTCGACAATGAGATGCGGTTGGTGTCGCTGACGGGCTATAATAAGCTGGATCGAGAAGCCGTGCTCGATTGGTCTGGCGTGCCGTTTCAGATCCTGCTTCAGGACATCGAAGGCGAGATCAAATCTTTCAGCCAGGAGCTTCGCCTTGAAGGTTCAACCGACAAGGTCGACTGGTTGGTGGGGGCCTATTATGGCAAGGACGAGACCACAGACGGCAACCGCACAATGCTGCGGGACAACGCCAATTCCAACTTTGTAAGTACGGCGGCCTACCTGTTGACGGTTGACCCGACCGCTCTTGGTTTCCCGCCGCAAATGGCTGGTCTCGTCTCCTTGGTAAACGTCGACCCTGAAACAGGTCAGCCCTATTCGGCTGCCGAATTGCTCTCTTCCTTCCAGACCTATTACGATACCGGGGACTTTGAATCGACGACTACCAGCATCTTCGCAAATGCTGATTGGGAATTGACCCCGGAATTTTCCTTGACGACCGGTCTTCGTTATACGGATGACAAGCAGGAATATGTTGGTTGTTCGGGAGACGTGAATGGTTCGATGCAGCCAAACGTCAATGTATTCAACCGCGTTTTCTTCACAGCGATTTACGGTCTGGCTACGCCACCAGCGCCATTGCTCGAAAACGGATGCAATACCTACGACCTTGAGACCAACTCGTTCACTGCGGTGACATCGGACGTTAAGGAAGACAATGTTTCGTGGCGAGTGGTTGGCAATTGGACGCCAGCTTCATTGGAGAACACGCTTTTCTTCGCATCGGTTTCCAAGGGCTACAAGTCCGCCTCAACTCCGGTTAACGCAGCCTCCAAGTCGGAACAGAATGCCCCGGCAACGCAGGAAAGCCTGCTGGCATATGAAGTTGGTGTCAAAGCTGGGCTGTTCGACCAGCGCATGCAAGCGAATGCGTCGCTGTTCTACTACGACTATACTGACAAACAGGTCTCGTCCTTCTTCCCGGACCCAATTTATCGTGCCCTGTCACGCCTTCAGAACGCCCCGGAAGGAGAGGCTTACGGTCTGGATGCGGAGCTGACATGGTTGGTGGCAGAACACCTGACGGCCATTGGCGGCCTGACGCTG
>NZ_DFME01000112.1:76292-80221 GCF_002375605.1 Hyphomonas sp. UBA3601
AGCCTGACATTGATGTATGACCGACCCGTTTCGGACACACTGGGTTTCAGAAGTGCGTTGAGCGGACGTTGGCAAAGCGAGTCTACCGCGGGTGATCCAGATGACCCTCAGTATGACATAGACTCCTACGGTGTGCTCAATGGCAGCGTCGGGATCTACTCACTTAACGACAATTGGGAAGTTTCCGTCTGGGGCAAGAACCTGACCGACGAGTACTACTGGCAGCAGATCGCATCCAACGCCAACGTTGTTCTCCGATTTGCCGGGCGTCCGCGCACGTATGGTGCATCGCTCAGCTATCGCTTCTGATTTCCTCTGAAAACTGGCTGCGCCTCCATATCTGTGGAGGCGCAGCCTTCCTTTTTTAAGTGAATTCAGGAGTGCCGCTGAGAGGTGCCCTGAGAAACCCTTGGGGTCGGGAAAACCAAATTAAACAATCGCGACTATCGGGAGAATTCAAATGAGTCACGAGGGCGCCCTTACGAGCGCGGATTTTGACCAGATGCCAACTCTGGGTGACATCGCGCGCTTCCATGCGCGTGAAAGGCCGGATGCCATTGCGCTGAGCTTTGAGGGGCGGGATACCACCTTTCGTGCTTTTGATCGTCTTACGAACAAAGTTGCAAATGCCTTGATAGCATCCGGCGTGAAGCGGGGTGAGCGCATTGCTTACATTGGCAAGAACAGCGACCACTATTTCGAACTTCTATTCGGGGCCGCCAAGATGGGCGGTGTGACGTTGCCGATTGGATGGCGGCTCGCGCCGACGGAGATGGCCTATATTATCGGAGACGGTGAGGGATCACTCGTTTTTGTTGGTCCTGAAGTTGCTGATCAGGCCAGAGAAGCGCTCGCCGAATTGAAGCATCCCCCAAAAATCATTTTCATGGAAAACGCCGGGCCCGAGGGCTTTGTCATTTGGAGGGATAGCGAAAGTGACACAGATCCAAGTGTCCCGATAGCATCGGACGACGTTGCACTCCAATTGTATACATCGGGGACCACAGGCAGGCCAAAGGGCGCCATGCTCAGCCATGACAATCTCCTCGGCGGTCGCCGGGAATCTGTGGAGGCACACCTGCCCTGGAATGAGTGGGGGCCAGACGATGTCAGCCTCGTAGCTATGCCCGTAGGCCATATTGGCGGAACCGGCTGGGGGATTGTGGGCTTGTTCAATGGAGCGAAGGGCATCATCGCCCGAGAGTTCGACCCGTTCCGTGTGCTCGATTATATTGAGCAGGACGGCATCTCAAAAATGTTCATGGTACCTGCCGCGTTGCAGATCGTTGTGAGGCAGCCAAATGCCAGGAGCGTGGACTACTCCCGCCTGAAATACATTTTGTATGGTGCCTCGCCGATCCCTCTCGACCTGCTGCGCGAGTGCATGGAAGTCTTCGGCTGCGGCTTTTGCCAGCAGTACGGCATGACAGAGACGTGCGGAACGATCATCTACTTGCCGCCTGAGGATCATGACCCGAACGGAAACCAGCGGATGCGGGCGGCCGGTATCCCGATGCCGGGGGTGGAAATCCGTATTGAAGACAATGAGGGGAATGTGCTTGCGCCTCATCAGGTAGGCGAGGTTGTGACTCGGTCGCGTGCCAATATGAAGGGCTACTGGAATCTGGATGAGGCGACGCAAAAAACGATCACATCGGACGGATGGCTTCATACAGGAGACGCAGGCTACCTTGATGAGGACGGCTATCTCTACATCCACGATCGCGTGAAGGACATGATCATTTCAGGCGGGGAGAATATCTATCCAGCTGAAGTCGAGAATGCTGTTTACGGCCATCCGGACGTTGCCGAAGTGGCAGTTATCGGCGTGCCAGATGAAAAATGGGGAGAGGCGGTGAAGGCGGTTGTGGCGCTGAAGCCCGGCGCGGCGTCAGATCCGGAATCAATCCTCGCATTCGCGCGTACGAGAATCGCGGCGTTCAAGGCTCCTAAAAGCGTTGACTTTGTCGAGGGTCTTCCCCGCAATGCGTCAGGGAAGATATTGAAACGGCAACTGCGCGAACCCTTTTGGGGCGGTAAAGACAGGGCCGTGAACTAAAAACACTTTGGGAGAAAACCATGGCCATTCAAACCCGCTTTACGAAAGAATTCGGCATCGAGCACCCTATCGTCCAAGGTGGCATGCAATGGGTCGGATACGCAGAAATGGTGGCACCCGTCGCAAATGCTGGAGGACTTGGGTTCCTGACGGCGCTGACCCAACCCACCCCGGAAGACCTTGCTAAAGAGATCGCGCGCACGAAGGAGATGACGGACAAGCCTTTCGGTGTGAACCTCACCATCCTGCCCGCAATCAAGCCACCCCCTATGCCGAATACAGGCAGGCGATCATCGAGGGAGGGATCAAGATCGTCGAGACAGCGGGCTACAAGCCGCAGGAACATATCGACCATTTCAAACAGCATGGCATCAAGGTGATCCACAAATGCACGGCCGTGCGTCATGCGCTGTCAGCCGAGCGGATGGGCGCCGATGCGATCTCGATTGATGGGTTTGAGTGTGCGGGTCATCCAGGGGAGGATGACATTCCCGGCTTGATCCTGATCCCGGCGGCGGCACGCAAGGTCAGTGTCCCAATGCTGGCGTCTGGTGGATTTGCAGATGGCGCGGGGCTCGTCGCAGCCTTGGCGCTCGGCGCCGATGGCGTCAATATGGGGACCCGGTTTTGTGTCACGCAGGAGGCTCCGATTGACGAGGCGTTCAAGCGACAAATGGTTGAGAATGATGAGCGCATGACCAATCTGATCTTCCGGACGCTACACAATACGGCCCGGGTCATGAAAAATGCCGTGAGCGATGAGGTCGTGGAAATCGAGCGCAAGGGCGGCACAAAGTTCGAAGACGTCCAGCACCTGGTTGCGGGAGTTCGCGGGCGAAAGGCCATGGCGGATGGAGACACGGATGGGGGAATCTGGTCGGCCGGCATGGTGCAGGGGCTGATCAACGATATTCCAACCGTGAAGGAACTTATCGACGGTATCGTTTCTGACGCAGAGTCGATCATTCATGGACGCCTGGACAGGATGACAGTCTGATTAGCACGACTGTGTGGGGCCCCTTGGGCTCTGAGGCTATATTGTTGGATCACGCTCGTCATAAGCGAGATGTGGAGCGAAAGATCCAGTTTACTCGTCACCGGTTGAAAGCCTCCCTGGTTTGATAGGGAGGTGGCTTATTGAATGTCTTCTCGACGCAATCGATAAAAAAGAGAAGCAAACGCAATGAGGCGAATACAAATGGACAGTCGGGGACTGGGTGCAACGCGGGCACATTCTCGCCTGTAAATTGGATCGGTGTGACTGATTGTTGTGCAAGCGAAGGGCGCCAAGCATTAGTTCTCTATTGTTTTGCACTATCCGCTTGTCTTCCATCTTTGTCTCTGATCGGTAATAGTCATGACGATGCCGTCATAGGTCATTTCGACGTCCGCCGATGGACTTTCGAGTGTAGAGCGACCGGCCAAGCTGCGCCGGTTCTGTTCCTCAAAGTTATCAAGCCCGAGCCGTTTGGGCTGGGCAAACCATCGCGGACCTTCATCATGATCTCATATTCAGACACTACTCTTTCCTCTCCCCAGCGCGGCGTATTCGCCGGATCCGCCGCGCTCCTTGCCTGTTTGCTCGCTGCCTGTGGTGGCCCGAGTACAGATGCTCCGTCAAGTTCCCCCAGTTCATCCGAGTCGACAGCCTTGGTTATCCCGATGGAAGGGCTTGAGAAAACCGAGCTTACCTTCGGCTTCATCAAGCTTACCGACATGGCCCCGTTGGCGATTGCCTATGAGAAGGGCTTTTTTGAAGATGAGGGGCTGTATGTAACACTTGAGCCGCAAGCAAACTGGAAGGTCCTGCTGGATAGGGTCATCGACGGCGAGTTGTCGGGCGCGCACATGCTGGCGGGCCAGCCACTGG
>NZ_DFME01000091.1:0-520 GCF_002375605.1 Hyphomonas sp. UBA3601
CGCGTGCGGATACTTATCCTATTAGCCTTGGCCCCAGAATTTTAAGGGCGGAAACGGCGGTCGTCTCGGCGCTCACCCTTTGGCAAGCGGTGTGTGGTGACTGGACCTAGAAGGGCCACCGCTTCATGGGCTTCGGTACGGCACTTTCCCATCGACGTTGCCACTCAAGCGTAATCCCGATGCGATGTTCCAGCTTGCCGTCCCAGTGAGCGTTCAGCCCAACGGCCTTCAGCGTATCGAAGATTTCCTGGCCAATCTGGAGGAACACCGCGTCCGCCGTATTATTTGAGGCTCCGTAGCTGAGATAGAGATTGCCGGATTCGACCGCGCTTTCCGTGTCCTGCTGGTGAAAGAAGACGTAGCCGCGTGCCCGACGGCCATAGGCTTCGAACTCCTCAATTTCGAGATTGATCTCCGCAGCTCCGCATGTGCCGCAGCACGTGAAATTCTGTCGGGCGACAATATCCTTGTCATCCAGCATGTCGAAGGCGAGTTCCAGACGGTCGAAGTCTGTCAGCAC
>NZ_DFME01000091.1:630-1460 GCF_002375605.1 Hyphomonas sp. UBA3601
CTGCTCTGACTGCACGGCCTCGATTTCCTGAATCAGCGCGGACCGAATCTCGGATTGCCGGTCACGCTCTGAAATAGGCGACTCGAACTCCTCGGTCAGATCCAGAAGGATTTCCTCGATTTCCTCGACGGGTTCATAGCCACCACGCACATGGATGCGTGCCCAGACTTTGAGGTCATCGCGTTCTTCTGTGGTAAATCGCGTCATCAGTCTCACCTGCGGGAATAAACGAACTTGTGAGAATAACCCGGTTGGCGCTCGAGCGAAACATCCCTATGTGCACTCACAGCAAGAGTTTGAGGGGAGGCCTCCATTGTGACCACGCCGACGTCGGATATCGACGAAAACTCCCAGCGTATCTCGGGGAAATCCGAGCTGGTCGAGTATTTCGAGGCTGGCAACAAGCCGAAAGCAGATTGGCGCATTGGGACTGAACATGAGAAGTTCGGCTTTCTGCGCGATGGTTTGCGCCCGCTTCCCTACGAAGGTGAGGCCTCCGTTCTGGCAATTCTGGAAGGCCTGCGCGACCGGTTTGATTGGCAGCCAATCGTCGAAGGCGGCAAGCTGATTGGTCTGAAGAAGGATGGCGCAAGCGTATCTTTGGAGCCGGGCGGTCAGTTCGAGCTGTCGGGTGCGCCACTCGAAACCATGCACCAGACCTGTAATGAAGTGGGCTCGCATTTGCGCGAAGTCCGAGACATTGCCGATCCGCTGGGCGTTGCTTTCATGGGCCTCGGTGCGAGCCCGGTCTGGAGTCTCGCCGAAACGCCGGTGATGCCCAAAGGCCGCTACCGCATCATGATGGACTATATGGACAAGGTCGGCCGTCT
>NZ_DFME01000091.1:1626-1859 GCF_002375605.1 Hyphomonas sp. UBA3601
GGACGGCAGATGATGTTTCGCACATGTACGGTTCAGGCCAATCTCGACTTTGCCTCCGAAGCGGACATGGTGAAGAAGTTCCGCGTCTCGCTGGCGCTACAGCCGCTCGGCACGGCGCTGTTTGCGAACTCGCCCTTCATGGAAGGTCGCCCGAACGGCTTCCTGTCCTACCGGTCGCAAATCTGGACTGACACAGATCCCGACCGTACGGGCATGCTGCCCTTCGTGTTCGA
>NZ_DFME01000091.1:2036-3219 GCF_002375605.1 Hyphomonas sp. UBA3601
GGCATGCTGCCCTTCGTGTTCGAGGACGGGTTCGGATTCGAACGTTACGTGGATTATGCGTTGGACGTGCCGATGTATTTCGTCCGGCGCGGCGGCAAATACCTAGACGCAAGCGGTCTCTCTTTCCGCGACTTCATGGATGGGAAACTGCCCATTCTGCCCGGCGAGAAGCCGGCGATGGACGATTTCGCGGACCATCTCTCGACGATCTTCCCTGAAGTCCGTCTCAAGCAATTTCTGGAGATGCGCGGTTCTGATGGAGGTCCATGGAGTCATCTATGTGCATTTTCCGCCTTCTGGACCGGATTGCTGTATTGCTCAGAAAGTCTGGATGCCTGCTGGGACCTGGTGAAGTCTTGGTCAGATGCGGAACGCGAATCGATGCGGCAGGGAGTACGTACGCTAGGCCTGCGTACGCCTGTGCCGGGTGGCCGCACCATGCAGGACCTCGCGCTTGGCGTGCTGGACATTTCCCGGGCCGGTCTGAAACGTCGCGCAAATCTTTCTGTGTCGGGCGATGATGAAACGGGCTATCTCAGTGAACTTGATGAGATCGCGCGGACAGGACTCACGCCCGCCGAGCGCCTTCTCGAAAAATATCATGGCGAGTGGCAGGGCGATCTGAGCCGCATTTTCGTCGATCAGGCCTATTAGGGGAATAAATTCCCTCATCCGGGCTTCTCAATTGGCACAAGCTGCCTTGAGAGCTAGGCGTTTGCGTGGTCAAACTACCGGTTCGTAAGAATTTCCGGGGAGTTGAACGCGTGACAGACATCACTGCGAATGGTGCAGCGGGCAAACCCCGCGATACCTCATTTTTCGGCCATCCTAAGGGGTTGGCCATTTTGTTCTTTACCGAGATGTGGGAGCGTTTTTCCTATTACGGGATGCGCGGCCTGCTGGTCTTGTACCTGACCCAGCATTTCCTCTTCTCGGATGAGAAGTCGTCGATCATGTACGGGGCCTATACGGCGCTCGTTTATGTCATGACGATTATCGGCGGGACACTGGCCGACCGATACCTCGGCCAGCGCAAGGCGGTGACCTTTGGAGCGATCCTGCTCTGCCTCGGTCATTTCGGCATGGCGTTCGAGGGCAGTGGCTCAAAGGAATATGTGGTCACGGGTGGCTCCGAGATCGAGATCCAGCATGAGGGCCGCGGTGACCAACGCCAGCTGTTTGT
>NZ_DFME01000088.1:0-5933 GCF_002375605.1 Hyphomonas sp. UBA3601
AGTGATGGTGAGCCCCGCATCCATTGGATGCGGGGCTCACCATCACTTTAGTGCCTCGGCTGCTTACCAGCGCGTGCTGTCATTCGGGTAGCGGTCATAGATGTCCGCTCGACCGTCTCGGTCGGTGTCTTTTTCGTCAGCCTGGTCTTTCACGCCCGGCATATCGCAGTCTTCCGACTCCGTGCAGCCCTTTGCTGCGCCAGCAGTGCCGCCCAGAACGGCGCCAATCGCAGCCCCGCGTTGCGCGTCACCATCCCCGACATTATTGCCAATCACAGCACCCGCGGCTGCGCCAGCAGCAGCGCCATAGGCAGCGTTGCGTTCAGTGGTGCCAGTTTGGGTGCAGGCGGCCAGAGCGAAGGCGCTGGCGCCGATAGCGGCGAGTTTCAGATAAGCGGTCATAAGACATTCCTTTCCGTTGTGTACGGGTCAGAAACGTCTCCTTGGTGGCTTGGTTCCGTTGGATTTCCGAGGCTTACGGGATGGTAATACCGTTTGCTTGTCAGCTCCAACGCTTGGCAAGTTTCTGGTCGGTCGAACTTGCATCTTGCTTTGCGGCGCCTTGATATCCGGTAATCGTATCTGCCACGAACGGGTTGGTTTGACGCTCTTGGCCAAAAGTGGACAGCGGACCATGACCCGGCACAAACCGCATTTCATTGCCAAGTGGCCAGAGCTTGCCGGTAATCGAGTCGATCAGTTGCTGATGGTTCCCGCGCGGGAAATCAGTCCGGCCGATGGAGCCCTTGAACAGGACGTCACCAACAAAAGCGAGCGCGCCTTCTTTCTGATAGATCACAACATGGCCCGGCGTATGGCCCGGACAGTGTGCGACGCCGAATTTTGTACCAGACAGCTCCAACTCGTCGCCATCATGAAGATACTTGTCCGGAGTCACATTGCGGCCATCAGTGATGCCGTATTTGGCGCCTTGAGCTTCCAGTTCATCCAGCAGCCACTGATCGTCCTCGTGGGGGCCAATGATTGGGCAGCCCGTGCGCTCCGACACTTCGGTGGCCGCGCCGGCATGATCCAGGTGTCCGTGGGTCAGCCAGACGCCGACGATCTTCACACCGAACTGCTCTGCTGCGCCCATCAATTTGTCGACCTCGCCGCCCGGATCGATGAAGACGCCATCCATTGTGTCTGTGGACCAGATCATCGACGTGTTCTGTTGCAGCGGCGTCACGGGAATGATGCGAATTTCGAGCTTGGGCGGGGGAGCTTGGTCTGTCATGCCTCAGAAATAGCGTCCCGACATGGTTTCGTGAAGGTGCAAGCGTGCTTTCCCTCGCGGTTCTTCTTGGTTTAAACGGTTTACCAAGCAGATTTGACGGAGATTGCCCATGCGCCTGCCGCGACACGCCTATGGCCACAAGACCCGCAGTAGCGGGATTGGTGGCCTCTTGCGCAGCCGGTTCAGCCTGATCCTTGTCGGCTTGTTCCTGCTGTTTCTGTATTGGCAAGCCAACCAGACCGAAGTGCCTTTCTCGGGCCGCAAGCAACTGAACACCGTCCCGATCGAGAAAGAGGTGCAGCTGGGCCAGCAGTCCTATATCCAGATACTGAACCAGGAGCAGCAGCAGGGAAATGACGTCCTGTGCGCAGATGGCAACAATTGCGAAGGCACGGAGGCGGAATACACTCAGGCCGTTCGCGAGATTGGCGCACGCCTCCAGCGCGCCGCAGTCGAGCTGGAACAGGATCTCCTGCGCCAAGGCGCCTCCTTCACCCCGGTCGCCGACCAATTCGACTGGACCTACTATGTCGTCGATTCCGATACGCCGAACGCTTTCTGCCTGCCGGGTGGGTATGTTGCGATTTACACGGGCATTCTCGACATTACGGGAAACTATGATGGCAAGGTCGACGCCGAGGATATCAGCGATCTCGACAAGCTGGCCGTGGTGATGGGGCATGAGATTGGCCATGCCCTGGCCCATCATGGTGCTGAGCGGGTCAGCCAGCAACGCGTCGTCCAGTTCGGGCAGATCGCTGTCGGCGTGGGCCTTGGCGACATGGACGCCTCTCAACAGCGCGCCATCATGCAGGCTTTCGGCATCGCGGCCCAGGGTGGAATGCTCGCCTATTCGCGCAAGCATGAGACGGAAGCTGACAAGATCGGGCTCGATCTACTGGTTCGCGCCTGTTACGACCCGCGCGAAGCACCTGATCTTTGGGAGCGGATGGGTCAGATTGGTGGTGGCCAGCGTCCACCGGAGTGGATGTCCACGCATCCGGCGTCCGAAACCCGGGCCGAAAATTTCCGGAAATGGATGCCGGAGGCGATTGCGGAATATGAGCGTCGCTGCGAACCGCTGGGCTAGGCGCTGTCCTCGTCGCCGCGCAGGCGGTCAATAATCGCATCCCGCCAGCTTTCCGGCATCAGGAACAGTGCCCACGCGCCTGCCTCGTAATGTGCACGACGCCAGATATCGAGCGGATTGTACCCGCCATTGGGACAGGCGGCGAGCGCCTTGGCCTGCTTGCCCGGATGGCTGGCATAGACGGCCTTGGCGCGCAGGATATGCATGCAATTGGAGATGAAGACGATCTTCCCACTCTCCGAGGCGCTGGTGGTGTTGGCGAGGCTTTCCAGGCCGGAAATCGTATCGCGGCTCTCGACATCGGCGCTGACCTTCGCGGCCTGGCCGGACCGGCGCGCCGCGAGCAAGGCCATCTCCTGGCTGCCGAGACGGCCTTCCTGGGGGCGATGGCCCCCCACGACTTTCAATTGGTCCAGCTTGCCCGCTTTCAGCAGGGCGACGCCCTTGTCGACCCGCGCAGAGGCATCGGATACATTGTCGGTATAGAAGATGATCCCGCGTCCCCCCGCCAATTTGCCAGTTTGGTCTGAAAGCCGGGTGACGCCCCAGAAAAGAAGCGTCGCGGCGAGGTCCACGAGGACCAGCCAGATCAGCAAGGTTCGGATGCGTCGAATCACAGCCGCTATAATCACCAACTGGCCCCGGCCTGCTAGAGCCGAGCCGCAACAATGACTACATATTTGCAGTTTCAGCCGGTGGGGCCAGCCGGCTCCAGAGAGGCGAGATAATCTTTCACAGGCGTGGTGATCTGGTCTGGCAGGTCATCCAGCGCAAACCAGCCGCATCCGCCATGCTTTTCCGGTTCCATGACACGTGGTTCGCCTGACACGATGCGCGCAGAATAGACTGGCGCAACCCAATGCTTCCCGTCACCCTTGTCGATGGTCTCGGCAATGCAGGCGAGGCCAGTCAGCTCGATGGTGACACCGAGTTCTTCTTCGATTTCGCGCCGGGCGGTGTCCTCGGCGCGTTCGCCAAAATCGATCTTGCCGCCGGGCAGACCCCACGCTCCCGCTTCGGGTTGCTTGAGACGTTGGATAAGCAACAGGCGCCCGTGCGCATCGCGAATGGCTGCGCCGCAACCGGCGCCGGGAAGGGAGTTAGAATCAGTCATGCTTACCAGTTTACAGGGCCATGGCGCGATTGGCAGGGCGAAATTGGAACCGTGGCCCGCCGGATCGCATTGCGTTTCTTCACAATTCAATTAGCCTTTGAGGCGCTACTGGAGATGTTTGGCATGGCCTACACAATCACCCGCACACTGGATGGCATCACGCTCGAAGAAGCCGACAAGCGCACGCGCGCAGCGCTGTCTGGCAAGGGGTTTGGGGTTCTCACCGAGATTGATGTCCAGGCGACGATGAAGAAGAAGCTGGATGCCGACATGGCCGGGTACCGCATTCTTGGCGCGTGCAATCCGGACATGGCGTTCGAGGCCATCAAGATGGAGCCCAGGGTCGGCGCGATGCTGCCTTGCAATGTCATTCTGCGCGAAGTCGATGGCGGCATTGAGATCAGTGCGATTGATCCGGTCGCGTCCATGCAAGCGATTGAGAACACGGAACTCCATGCCGTAGCCGGGCAGGTGCGTGACATGCTGGCGGAGGCATTGGAGGCGATCTAGCCGATTAGAACAAGTGGGGGGGAAAACATGGCAAAAGTGATTGGTTTGGGTGGACTGTTCTTTCTTTGCAGAGACGTGGATGCGACGCGGGCGTGGTATACGCGGGTACTCGGTGTGCAGATTGACGAATATGGGGGCGCGAGTTTCTCCCAAGCGGATGCTGCTGCACGATTCCCGCAAGGTGCCCGCACGATCTGGGCGCCCTTCAAGGCAGGAAGCGACTATTTCAAACCTTCAGACAGCGACTTCATGATGAATCTGATGGTGGACGACCTCGACGCCATGATTGAGCAAATCAAGGCTGAGGGCGTTGAAATGGAAGGCGAGCCCATGACGGAAAGTTATGGAAAGTTCGCCTGGATCATGGATCCTGATGGCCGCAAGGTCGAACTCTGGGAACCCATCGAGGCGCAACCCGCGACCTGAAGCGGTGACTCTCAGAACCAGCCAGCCACCCGTCCCCACGGGACAAACAGGAATGTGATGGTAAGAGCGGCGGCCGTTGCCGCGAAGCCGGCAAGCATCAGCGCGCCATCCTTGGCGACGAGCGCCAAACCGAACAGGACAATCGCAACACCCGGCGCTGCGACGGCGAACGGCACGAGTTCCAGAGGGATCATCAGAATAGCGAGCAGGGAAACCGCGATCGCGGCCAGATAGGTGGCCACACGTCCTGTCGCCCAAGCGAGCCGCTCGGTGATCATGCGATCAATGCGTTCCAGCCAGGGTTTCACCTTGTGTTCGGCTTCTTTGAGTTTCGAGGTTTCGATGGATCGTTTCTCAACGAAGGACGGCATCCAGATATGATCGGCGCCAAACAGAATCTGAATGCTGAAAAGCAGGATGATAACCCCGATCACCGCTGGCAGGCCGGGTATTCCGCCTAGCGGCGGCAAGACGACCAGAAGGCCCAGCAATGTGATGATGGGACCAAAGGATCGGTGCCCGAACATGTTGAGCAGATCCCCAACCGAGATTGTGCCTTCGCCACCTTCTTCAATGGCGGTCTCGAGTACGTTCTCCAACGGATCGCTCTGTGATGCGGGCATGGCCTTCCTCTTGGTTACTCATGGTAACGCATCAAGTCGGCTGGGGTTCGCACTGCGCGCAAAAAAAGAGCCGCCTGGCATGACACCAGAGCGGCCCGAGGAGAGGTCTGCTATTCAGGAAAGTGCGTTAGCGTGCGGACTTCTTGCACGCTTCAATATCGTCTGCTTCCAGCTTGGAATTGGAGTTTCCGTAGGAGATGATTTCGCCGGCCTTCTTCGCAATCTTCTTGCAATCGCGAACAGAGGCCTTCTTGCGGTCGAGGTCGCCTTTGCAGACAGTGCCTTCGCAAAGCCAAACAGTGCCGATGGCCACGACCTGGCCTTCGTCGACAGGGGCGGCTGTTTCGAAGGTGAATGTGTTGGCGAAAGCTGGTGCGCCGAGCGCAAGGAAGGCTGCGGTGGTGAGAGCGGAACGGATCATGGGAGGATACCTTTCGGTGGGTGGACTTCAAAACAGTGTCGGACCCTAAGCGTCCGTTCGCACTCAATAGCGATTACTGACGAAAACGTCAATCATTCAGCCTTTCTGGCCTTGGTGACTAGTTCGCGTCAGCCAGAATGCGCCTGTTCAGGCCAGAACGCGACACATAGGCTTCGGTGAGCTTCGGGTGGTCAATCTTGTTCACAGCTTGCGCGATAACCTGCGAGACGCACGAATCATCGACACGGGGTGCCTGCGAGACAGGGGCATCGTAGCGGCAGATGGAATCAGCCTGCATTTGCAGGGAATCCAGAACGACTCCGGCCCCGGCACGAGAGTGCAATGCGCTGTTATCATACTGGATTTCTGCTGACACAGTCTGGGCCGGATCGGCCATGGCAGGGGCGGCATAGGCGAGGCCGGCAAGACCGGCAGCGACAACGATAAGAGAGAGGCGGGAAGACGGCATGGGAGGAAACCTTCTTGCAGTTGCGGTCGGTGGTGACCGTAAC
>NZ_DFME01000001.1:0-3164 GCF_002375605.1 Hyphomonas sp. UBA3601
GGACTAGGCCTTCTGCGTGGTCAGGGCGCCGTGGCAATGCTTGTACTTCTTGCCGGAGCCGCATGGGCAGGGGGAGTTGCGGGGCGTGCTGGCCCAGCTTTCCTCTGCTTGATGCAGGGCTGGTCCGGGCGGCGGCGTATCGTCGCTCGACATCTCATTATGGCCCGTATCCGGATCAAGATGCGTTTCGCGCATTGGCGGAACAGGCGCCGGCGCTTGCGGCACAGGGCGTCGCTGTTGCGCTTGCTGTTTTTCTTCCGGTGTCTGAACCCGGATATGCATCAGTGAGCGGGTCACGGTCGCGCGCAACTCGTTCAGCAAATTGTAGAACAAGTTGAAGGCTTCTTCCTTGAACTCGTTCAGCGGGTCGCGCTGACCGTAGGAGCGCAGATGGATCACTGACCGCAATTGGTCGATCATCTGGAGATGCTCGCGCCAACGCATGTCGAGGACCTGAAGCAGGATTTGTTTTTCAATCCGCTGCATCTGTTCAAGACCGACTTGCTCTGTGATCGCCTCATAGACTTTGGCGATTCCATTGTGAACGCGCTCAGCCACTTCCTGATTGGCAACGCCTTCTTCGGCGGCCCAATCCTTCACAGGCATGTCCACGGCAAAATCATTGCGCAGGGCTTCGGCCAGCCCATCCATGTCCCACTGCTCGGCATAGGCCTTCTCGGGCATGGTACGGGCGATCAGGCCGTTGATCACGTCTTCGCGCATATCAATGATCGTGTCGGAGACATTCTCGGCGCGCATGAATTCCATGCGCTGCTCAAAGATGGCCTTACGCTGATCATTGATCACGTCATCATATTTGAGGACGTTCTTCCGGATCTCGAAATTTCGCTGTTCAATCTTCTTCTGCGATGTTTCCATCGCCTTGTTCATCCAGGGATGAGTGATGCCCTCATCTTCCTTGATGCCAAGGCGACGCATAACATTGTCCATCCGCTCTGCCGCAAAGATGCGCATGAGGTCGTCTTCGATGGAAATGTAGAATTTGGACTTGCCCGGATCACCCTGACGGCCTGTTCGGCCGCGCAACTGGTTGTCGATCCGGCGGCTCTCGTGACGCTCGGTACCCAGAACGTAGAGGCCGCCAGCGTCCAGCGCCCGCTTTTTCTTGACCTCGATGTCGGCCTTGATCTGGCTGGTCAGCAGGGACAATTCGCCTTCGGTCAGTTCGCGGCCAAGCTTGGCTTCCTGTTCGGCCTTTTCCTGTTCAACGCGCATTTCGAAGTTGCCGCCGAGCTGAATGTCGGTACCGCGTCCGGCCATATTGGTGGCAACGGTAATGGCGCCCGGCACACCGGCATTGGCCACGATCTGGGCTTCCTGCTCATGGTGGCGCGCGTTCAGCACTTTGTGTGGAATCTTGGCGGTCGTCAGCAGGTTCGACAGGACTTCGGATTTTTCGATCGACGCCGTGCCGAGCAGGACCGGCTGACCCTTGGCATGACACTCGCGGACGTCCTTGACGATCTCGGCATATTTCGCACTTGCGGTGCGGTAGACGACATCATCCTCATCAATCCGCTGGATCGGCTTGTTCGTCGGCAGGTCGATGACACCGAGATTGTAGATATCGGCAAATTCGTCGGCCTCGGTCAGCGCCGTACCGGTCATGCCGGCCAGTTTGCTGTAGAGGCGGAAATAGTTCTGGAACGTAATCGACGCCAGGGTCTGGTTTTCCGGCTTGATGTCGACCTTTTCCTTGGCCTCGATGGCCTGGTGCAGGCCTTCTGACAGGCGGCGGCCTTCCATCATGCGACCCGTGAATTCGTCAATCAGCATAACCTGACTGTCTTTGACGATATAATCCTTGTCGCGCGCATACAGTTTGTGAGCGCGCAATGCCTGATTGGCATGGTGGACGATGGAGATGTTCGCCGGCTCCCACATGGAGCCTTCCAGCGTGCCGGCCTCGGTCAACCAGCCTTCGATCTTTTCCGTGCCGGTTTCGGTATACGTGACCGAGCGCTGTTTTTCGTCGAGTTCGTAATCCTCATCCGTCAGGCGCGGCATCAGGGCATCAAGCGCCATATAGAGTTCGGACCGATCATCGGTCGGGCCGGAGATGATCAGCGGCGTGCGCGCTTCGTCGATCAGGATGGAGTCGACTTCGTCGACGATGGCAAAATGGTGTTCGCGCTGGGCCATTTGGTCCAGCGAGTATTTCATATTGTCGCGCAGATAGTCGAATCCGAACTCGTTGTTCGTGCCGTAGGTAATGTCAGACGCGTAGGCCTTGCGGCGCTCCTCGTCGGAAATGCCATGAACAATGATGCCGGTCGACATGCCAAGGAAGCCATAGACCTGGCTCATCCACTCGGCGTCGCGCTTGGCGAGATAGTCGTTGACCGTGATGACGTGAACGCCCTTGCCCTCAAGCGCGTTCAGGTAAACCGCCAGCGTCGCGACCAGTGTTTTGCCCTCACCCGTGCGCATCTCGGCGATATTGCCGGAGTGCAGCACCATGCCGCCCATCAACTGAACGTCGAAATGGCGCATGCCGAGCGAGCGTCGTGCGCCTTCGCGGACAACCGCAAAGGCTTCTTCAAGCAGGCTGTCGAGTGTGGCGCCATCGGCGAGGCGTTTGCGGAATTCGTCCGTCTTGCCGCGTAGGGCTTCGTCGGAGAGCGCCTCCATCATCGGCTCGAGCGCGTTGATCCGGTTGACGCGCGCGTGCAGCGGCTTCAGCTTGCGATCATTAACTGAACCGAAAATCTTGCGGGCAACAGAAAGCATATCAGGTAGCACCAATTGATCTGGGGCGACAAAACTCTAATCCTGACAGCGGAACCGGCAGAATATTTGTGGGTTCTCCCACAGCACACTCGCTGGCTGAAACCCCTCGACCAGCGTTCGGGTCAGACTTAAGAACGCCGCATTGGGGTGTCAATGCAGCGCCCTCAGCCTAAAGGAGACTTTACCGTGCTGCTTATGAAGCCCTTTTCCCGCGCTTTGCCTGCACTGCTTGCCGCTTCCGCGCTTTTATTGGTCCCCGCCTGCAACCGGCCAGTCGAAGAAGAACCCGTCATTCAGGTCGAGGCCGCAGCCGCCGTCACGGTGAATGGCGATCCGATTTATGTCAGCGAAGTCGAGCTGGAGGCCGTTGCGCGCGGCCTGATTTCACCGGGCGACGCGTTCGGCCCCGGCGA
>NZ_DFME01000026.1:0-299 GCF_002375605.1 Hyphomonas sp. UBA3601
TCGAGCATGCGGTCGGCTTCGTCAATGATGAGGTAGTCGACCCCCATCAGCAGCAGCTTTCCGCGTTCGAACTGGTCCATCAGGCGGCCCGGTGTGGCGATCAGTACGTCGACACCGCGTTGGAGCAGGCCTTCCTGTTCCTTGAAGCTGACACCGCCAATGAGCAGGGCCATGGTGAGTTTCAGGTGCTTGCCATATTTCTCGAAATTCTCGGCAACCTGCGCCGCAAGCTCGCGGGTAGGTGCGAGTATGAGCGAGCGCGGCATCAGCGCGCGGCGGCGCCCGCTGGCCATGATGTC
>NZ_DFME01000026.1:349-20114 GCF_002375605.1 Hyphomonas sp. UBA3601
ACGTGCTTGGCGTAGGTGTCGAAGTTCTCGGCCACCTGCGCGGCCAGTTCGCGCGTCGGGCAGAGGATCAGGCAACGGGGCATGCGGGCCCTCGCCCGTCCGCGCGCAAGGCGATGGATCATCGGGAGCACGAAGGCCGCCGTCTTGCCGGTGCCGGTTTGCGCGATGCCTGTGACGTCGCCGCCGGCGAGGATATGGGGGATGGCTTCGGCCTGGATCGGCGTGGGCGTGGTATAGCCTGCCTCTTCCACAGCCTTAAGTACGTTCGGCCCAAGGCCGAGGTCTGCAAATGTTACGTCAGTCAATGTTATGGTTCCTGGAATGGTTTCTGATTCAACCCGGCGGCCTTGGTGGCCGCAGTTTCCCGCGTTCAGTGCCTTAGTGCACTTTTGGCGGGCCGGGCGAATTCCATGCCCGGAGCGTCGTGTTGCGCTGCACATAAGCCAAATTGTGACTAAATGGAAGGGGGGCCGCCCAGCTTTCGCCCGAGAGCGCGCAGGTCAGACGCGATAGCGCTGGACGTCATCGATCAGATTTTGCAGCACGCGCTTGGATCGGCCCCAATCAAATGCCTGTCCGGGCACGGTAATCGTGCCTTTCAGCAATGTGCCTTCCTCACGGGATTCCAAAGTGATGATCATGTTGCCCTCCCACGACCAGACAGAAGAGGCCATTTTGGAATTGATGATGCAGCCATCGCCTGCCTCTGAAATATCCACGATTGGCTGGCTGCGGCTGGCGAGCGAACAGACCACGGCAGCGAGCGTTTCGCCGAACGTGTTGCGAAAGCCTTGCGACAGTTCGCGGTCCATCTTGAGGCCGAGCTTGGCATAAAGCGGGATGGCGATGTCTTTCATCGCGGCCAGCGGGACCCCGCCCGCGCCAGCCGCCGCCATGACGGGCTCGGCATATTTGAAGAACTGTTCTGCGGTCATCCCTTGGGGAGTCGCCCCGGTGACTTGGACGACCCGTGCTCGAACATCGGGATGGTTGATGATCTCTCCCACATTCATCGAATTGCGCCAATCGACGCTGGGATCAACATTCTGTGCAGGGAGGGATGGCATTGAGGCGGAGTGTGCGCCGTCTGTAACAGCTGTTCCGCAATTGGCGCAGAAGCGGTGGCCATCTCCCAGCTTCTGTCCGCAATTTGTACAAAACATGGGCGGTCCCCTCGTCCATATGACGAGAGGACCTTACCCCAAATCAGGCGCCCGCGTCAGCGAGATTCTGGTTCGCAAAATCCCAATTCACGAGATTGTCCAGGAAAGCGCCCATATAGTTCGGGCGGCTGTTCTGGTAGTCGAGGTAGTATGCGTGCTCCCAGACATCCATGGTCAGGATCGGCGTAGCGTCGATATCTGTGACCGGCGTTTCCGCGTTCGGGGTCTTGGTGATGTGCAGCTTGCCGCCCTTGTAGACCAGCCAGGCCCAACCGGAGCCAAACTGACCGCCGCCTGCTGCTTTGAAGTCCTTCACGAACTGGTCGTAGCCGCCCAGGTCGCGGTCGATCAGTTCTGCCACTTTGCCGTGCGGTTTGCCGCCGCCGCCCGGTTTCATGCAGTGCCAGTAAAATGTGTGGTTCCAGACCTGGGCCGCATTGTTGAACAGGCCGGCCTTGCCGCTATCGGCTGCGGCTTTCTTGATGATGGATTCGAGCGACTCGTTTTCGAGGTCGGTGCCCTCGATCAGGCCGTTGAGGTTGTTGACATAAGCGGCGTGGTGCTTGCCGTGGTGAAAGTTCAAGGTCTCCTCGGAGATGTGCGGCGCCAGGGCGTCGCGTCCGTATGGGAGATCAGGGAGGGAAAATGCCATTTTGGGCGTCCTTTCTTGCAGCAAAGTATCTGGTCTAATTACGCGTCTTCCCACATATGGGTTGCATGTCAAACCAGACTAGCCCTCTTTCCAAATCTCAATGGGCCGCAATCGACAAGCGGATTCTGCGGGCAGACGAAGACCGCTGGATTTCCAGCCGCTATGCGAAGGACGATCAGCGACAGGCGCTGACGGCACTTTATGCGCTGGCATACGAGCTGGCACGGGTGCGCCTGGTGGTTTCGGAAGAGGGTCTTGGCCTGATCCGGTTCCAATGGTGGCGGGATGCAATTTCCGAAATTGAAATGGGCAAAGTGCGCGAACATGACGTCGCGCGGGCCTTGAAAGAAGAGATCGAGGCCGGGCGCCTGAAAGCACGCGCCTTGCAGGATCTGATTGATGGTTATCAGGCTGCCTTTGAAGCGCAGGACCGGGCATTGGAACCGGAAGGCTGGCTTGCGCTGACGGCGGCGCATGTGCTGACGCCGATGCATAACTGGGCTGAGGAAATCCGGAACGTCGCGCCCTATTTTGCCGCCGCTCGCCGCTCTGACTCCAAGGCATTCGGCCCGATCCTGCCGCCTGCACCGAAGCCGATCCGGCCAGCCATTGCGCATTTCCGGCTGCGCAAACTCTACACCGAGGGCAAGACGCCGAACGCGATCCAGAAACGGCTCTGCGTGCTGCAGGCGGTCCGTAGCGGCAAGGTCTAGGGCTCGAACGCCTTCAAGATGGGGCATGGGCCGCCATCCTCATATGCACATTCTTCCGCAAGCCGTTTCAATGACGCCCGGGCCTGCTGTAGCTCGTTGATCTGGGCATCCAGCGCCTTGAGGCGATCTGTTGCCATTTGTCTGGCTTCCGTGCGGTCTGTCATCGCGTCGAGTTCGATCAGGCGGGCAATTTGCTTCAACGTGAAGCCGGCGGCCTGCGCAGAGCGAATGAAGCGAAGGCGTTCCATATCTGCACGGCCATATTGGCGGATGCCACCTGAGACGCCGCTGCCTTGTGGGCGCTCCGGTAGCGGCATCAGACCCAGACGCTGATAATAGCGGACGGTTTCCACACCTACGCCTCCAGCTTTGGCCAATTTTCCAATCGAGATTTGAAGATCGTGTTGCAACCGTACCATGGTACGGGGGTTATATAGGCAAGGTCTGAAGTCCACAATCGGAGTTTCCCATGTCTACGACCAAACCCGTCGCCCATCTCTACCGGATGAAAACACCGTCGCATGTCTGTCCGTTCGGGCTGAAAAGCCGGGCGCTTCTGAACCGCAAAGGGTATGCGGTGGATGATCATCTCCTGACCAGCCGCGAGGAGACCGATGCCTTCAAGCGAGAGCATGATGTAAAGACGACGCCTCAGACTTTCATCGACGGAAAGCGGATCGGCGGATACGACGCCTTGAAGGAATTCTTCGGCCAGCCTGCGAAGGACAAGGACACGAAGACCTATACGCCGGTCATGGCCATCTTCGCGTCGGCTGCCCTGATGGCGCTAGCTGTCAGCTGGGCCACCTATGGCAGCTTGCTGACCATCCGTGCAGCGGAGTGGTTCATTGCGATCAGCATGTGCATCCTGTCCATCCAGAAATTGCGGGACCTTGAAAGCTTTTCCAACTCGTTTCTCGGCTACGACCTGTTGGCGCGGAAATGGGTCAGGTACGCTTATATCTATCCGTTTGCGGAATTGCTGGCAGGCGTGCTGATGATTGCCGGCGCATTGATCTTTCTGGCGGCGCCGGTCGCCCTGTTCATTGGCACGATTGGTGCGGTATCAGTTTTCCGTGCGGTCTATATCGAGAAGCGAGACCTGAAATGCGCCTGCGTCGGCGGAGACAGCAATGTGCCGCTGGGCTTTGTCTCCCTGACCGAAAACCTGATGATGATCGCAATGGCTGTGTGGATGCTGGCCAAATAAGGCTCAGGTGCCGCGTGTATCGCCATACAGATGGATGTGCAGGCGGTCAGTGAAATTGTAGCCAGCTTCAAGACATGCCTCGGCAAGCCATGTTTCTCGCGCACGAAGTTCGGCGGGCGTACGGCCCTCGGGCATCAGCCATACGCGACCGGTGGGCATACCGGATTGTGCAACAAGGGCGTGAACTTCTGTGAGGTCTGACGGGTTTGCGACGACGATCTTGAAGTTCGCGCGCGGGTCGCTCGCATAGAAGTCGAGCACTTCGGGCCTGAGACGGATTGAGGCCGAATTGCCGGAATGGGCCAGCTTCGGCGAGACATTGAACTGGTCGATCAGCTCCGCCGCGAGACCAATAGGCTTGATCGTGCCATTGGTTTCGATCTCGATATAGAAGTCTGGGTCGAAGGTTTTGAGATTTTGGATTAACTCACCGAGTTCGCGTTGTTGCAGCAAAGGTTCACCACCGGTGAAGATGATGCGGCGGCAAGGCTGGCTGATCAGTCTCTCGGTCAGGGCGTCGACAGATACATCGACGGTCTCTGCTGTGCGGTCGAATTTTTTCGGGGCGCCCGGCAGGTCATCGCGATGAGCAAACTCCGTCCCCAGAAAATTCCATGTATAGGCCGTGTCGCACCAGACGCAGTGCAGGTTACACTGGGAAAAGCGCACAAATACACTCGGCTTGCCGGCCGAGACGCCCTCGCCTTGTAGCGAATGGAAAATCTCGGGCACGCCGGGCTCTGTGACGGCGAGGCGCATGTTTATTCTGCCGGGACCAGGCTGGTGGCCGACAGCCAGGAATCAAAGTCTTCCAGTGCGCGTACGGCCTGCGCGCGTTTCTTGGCGCGGCCCTTGTCCTTGCCGCGCAGGCGCTTACCGTCGGGCCCGTGTTTGGGGAAGTCGGTGATCTCAGGGAACAGGCCGAAATTCACGTTCATCGGTTGGAACGTCGCCTTGCCTTCAAGGTGTCCGCCGGTGATGTGGCGGATTAGCGAGCCGAGTGCGGTCGTCTCGGGCGGCGGCGCCAATGGACGGCCAAGGCGCTCTGCCGCGGCAAAGCGACCGGCGAGCAAGCCCATGCCCGCGCTTTCGACATAGCCTTCGACGCCGGTAACCTGGCCAGCAAAGCGCAAGCGCGGCAGGGTTTTCATGCGCAGCTGCTCGTCGAGCAGTTTCGGCGAATTCAGGAACGTATTGCGATGGATGCCGCCAAGCCGCGCAAACTCTGCTTTTTCGAGGCCGGGGATCATCCGGAAGATATCGGTCTGCGCGCCATATTTCAGCTTGGTCTGGAAGCCGACCATGTTCCACAAGGTGCCGTGGGCATTGTCCTGGCGCAGCTGGACGATGGCGTGCGCCTTGATGTCCGGCTGGTGTGGATTGGTCAGGCCGACCGGTTTCATCGGTCCGAATCGCAGCGTCTCGCGACCGCGCTCTGCCATGACTTCAATCGGCAGGCAGCCTTCAAAGTAAGGCGTGTTTTTTTCCCATTCCTTGAACTCGGTCTTCTCGCCCGAGATCAGCGCGTCGATGAAGGCATTGTACTGGTCTTCATCCAGCGGGCAGTTGATATACGCCGCTGTGTCTCCGCCGGGTCCGGGCTTGTCATAGCGGCTCTGGCGCCAAGCCTTGGTCATGTCGACGGAGTCGAAATAGACGATTGGCGCGATGGCGTCGAAGAAAGCGAGATCATCCTCGCCAGTATGGGCGTGGATGGCTTCCGCGAGCTTGAGCGAGGTGAGCGGCCCGGTGGCCACGATCACGCTGTCCCAGTCTTCGGGCGGGATACCGTCGATTTCCTCGCGGATGATGGTGACGTTCGGATGGGCTTCCAGCTTGGCAGTGACAGCTTCTGCAAAACCTTCGCGGTCCACGGCCAGCGCGCTGCCGGCGGGCACTTGGTGCTCGGCTGCCGTATGCATGATCAGGCCATTCGCGCGGCGCATTTCCTCATGCAGCACGCCGACGGCATTCGAGACGTGATCGTCCGACCGGAACGAATTGGAACAGACCAGCTCCGCCAGTTTGTCGGTCTGGTGCGCATCAGTGCCTTTGACGCCGCGCATTTCGTGCAAGATGACGGGCACGCCTGCATTTGCGGCCTGCCAGGCGGCCTCCGACCCGGCCATGCCGCCGCCGATAATATGAATGGGTTTGATGCTCATGGGCCGGATGTGCGGGGCGACGGCCCCTCCGTCAAGATGGCGTTTGCCGTGATTCCTCGTGGCGAGCGCGCGGTGAGGCGTGTAAGGAGTCGGGTATGACTCGTGAACTCTCCATTCCCGGCCTTGTTTCAGAGGCTTGGTCCCTTGCGCTGAAAGCGGCGCGGCCCAGCTTGGTCATCATGCTGGCCCTGATTGTGGCAGGCGGGGTTTACACGTTCGCCGTGGGACCTGGATCTTCAATGGGCGATGCAGCGCCGGCCATTGCTGCGCTGGTCGTGTTCGTAGTCGGCATCGAATTTTCGCTGGTTGTGTACCGCGCGATGCTGGACACCGGGACGGGAGACCGGTTGCGCCTCGCCCATGCAAATCTGGCGATCTACGTGGCATTCCTGTTTGTGGGTGTCTTCATCGGGTTCTTCCTCCTGATTCTGCCCGGAATCCTGCTCAAGGCTTCCGGTCGGGTGGATGTTGATGCGGAGACGCCGCCAGAAGTCGTGCAGGCCGCGCTGATCGACATGCTGCCGACCGCTTATGGCGCGGTGCTGATCCTTGCCTGTCTGGCGGGTGCAGCCATACTGTTCTTCATGGCATTGCGTCTGTTGCTGGTTGGCGCTGCAACGGTTGCGACGGGCCAGACACTGGTGTTTCGCACATGGCCATGGACCAAGGGCCACGCTGTGAAACTCGGTCTCGCGGGACTGGCGACACACATCCTGCCATTTGCTGTGGCGGTTCTGATCAACTGGACCTTGCGGGATATCTGGGGCGATAGCGCCATTGGGGCCTTCCTGTCAGGCGCGATTGGCATGGCCCTGCTGGTGCCGTTCCTGCTTGGCGGACATGGCCTGGCGGTGGCCACCCTGCACCAGCTGCACCCTGGTGCCGAGCCAAGCGAATGATTGCACCTGTCATCTAAATCGTCCTATCCTGACGCCTGATAAGCAGTTCAGGGGGGCTCTGCCACATGCCAAGCCGGTTTTCATTTGATGGCGCGCTGATGTTCGCGTTCCGTGCGGCGCATGTGCGGAGCTTTCTCTGGGTCTTTCCTCTCGCCTTTGCCGGTGTGTTCACCCTGTGCAGCTTGGCGATCCTGATTTTCGCCAAAGACGATTTTTTACAAGTATTCCAGACCATAGAAATGCTGGAGCAGGCCTCGGTCGGTCGGGGGGACCCTCAAGCCGTATTCGCCGCGATATTGGGTGCGATGGAGCCACTGGTCGGGTGGGCGGTCTTCGCCATGCTCGGCAGCTGGATCATCTGGGCAATGTTCGAAGCCGCGTCGCAACGGCGATATGTTCGCGATGAGCGATTTTCCCTCGGTTTCGGAGGGGATGAAATACGAATGATGGCGGTCGGACTCTGTTGGGCCGTGATGCAAACCCTGTTCATCATTGTACCGGTGCTCATGTTCTTTGGGGCCGTGTCCACGGCAGTGGGGCTTGCGGCCGATGGCGTTACCGAGTCACAGATCGCGAGCCGCGTCGTGGGTACGATCCTGGGTGCATTCGGGCTCTGGATCGTGCTGTTTTTTGTCTACGCGTTTTTCGCAACGCGGCTGGCACCGTGTTTTGGTCTCACCATAAAAGACAAGGCTTTCCGGTTTTTCGATGCCTGGAACGTGTCGCGTGGACGGTTTTGGCCAATCCTCGGTGCATATCTCATCCTCAGCATCGTGGGTGGAATCGTCGTCAGCATCGCCGACCAACTGCTCCAGTTGCCTATGATGTTCATGATGGCGCCAGCATTTGAGAATGTTCAGACTGGCGATGACATTGCCGCAGCCTTCATGAGCAGTGGGGTGATCGTGGTGTTGGCCGTCTACCTGATCGCGCGCCTGTTCCTGTCGGGGCTGCTCATGCATGTCGCTGGCGCGCCGGCTGCGTTTGCGGCGAGGCATGACCCGCGCGGCAGTGTGGACGATACGTATCGTGTGGATACTTTCAGCTAAAGAGAGGGCGAGCTGATGAATACTCTGGAATTTTCAGTCGGGAATGCGATGGGGCACTTCCGCAAAACCGGGGGACCGAAAGGGTTTCTCTGGAAGTATGCGTTGGCATACGCGCTGATCGGAATTGTTGTGCAGGGGCTCAGCCTCTACCTCATGGCGCCCATCTATGGTGCTGCGTTCAATCCCATCGTCATGGAAGATCCCGACATGATGGATCAGGTGATGCCGGAGAATATGGGCCGGGTGGCGCTCGGCTATCTGGTCTCTTTTGTCTTTGGTATCCTGATGTGGATCATGTTCGAAGCCGCCAGCCAGCGGCGCTACATGCGCGCCGACGGGTTCAGCCTGAAGCTTGGCGGTGATGAAGGCCGCCTGTTCGTGGTCGGCCTGTTCTGGTTCGGTCTGCTGATCCTGCTTTATATAGGGATGTTCATATTGATGATGATCCCCATGATCATCGGAGCCGCCGCGGGCGGTGATGGCGCCTTGGCCGCCGGAGCTGTGGCGGTGATTGTCATGCTTGCCTACATGGTGTTCGCAATATGGGTTGCTGTGCGTTTCTCACCCGCGGCCGCCATGACCATTCGGGATCGCAAGATTCGGTTCGGCAGTGCGTGGCGCGCCACCAAAGGCAAGGTGTGGACGTTGATCGGCAGCTGGCTGATCCTGGCGCTGATCATGATGGCGATCATCTTTGTCTTGTATCTGGTCTTCGCGGTGACCGCTGTCCTGGCGTTGATGCCGGTCATGCAGAGCGGATCGGACGATCCGGCCGCGATACTTGCTGCCTTTGCATCGCCGGGATTCATCATCCCCGCGATTTTCTTCGGGCTGATCTATATGGGGCTGGCTGGCATCATGATGCATGTGTTCGGTGGCCCCGCAGCGCTGGCTGCGAAGACCGACCCGAACTGGACGGACACGGCGGCGATCAACGAAACCTTCGTCTAGCGCGACAGGCGATTACTTGGCAGGGCTCGGCGTGCGGGATTTCCGCTTTGCCGGGCTCTTGGCTTTTGGCGTTGCCTTGGTTGCGGCCTTTGCAGGGGCCTTGGCCTTCGGCCTAGCTGCAGCTTTGGCTTTCGCAGGCGCCTTTGCGGCGGCCTTTTTCGGTTTGGCGGCAGGCTTTGCCTTGCTCGTGCCTTCGGCTCGCAATCGCTTGTTGCGCGCGGCGCGGCGCTCGTCCTGACGTCGGAACGTCTCGGCGAGGTGTTTACCGGTCCAACTGTCGGTGCAGGCAGCAATATCTTCCGGTGTGCCATAAGCGACGAGTTCGCCGCCGCCATCGCCGCCTTCAGGACCGAGGTCCAGCACCCAGTCCGCCGTTTTCACCACATCCAGATTGTGCTCGATCACGACGACCGTGTTGCCGGTGTCGACGAGGGAGTGCAGCACTTCGAGAAGCTTGCGAACGTCCTCGAAATGCAGGCCGGTCGTCGGTTCGTCGAGAATGTAGAGCGTCTTGCCGGTGGCGCGCTTGGAGAGTTCCTTGGCGAGCTTCACCCGCTGGGCTTCGCCGCCCGACAAAGTCGTCGCCTGCTGGCCGACTTTCACATAGCCAAGGCCGACCTGGTTCAACGTGTCGAGCTTGGTCGAAATCGCAGGCACGGCGGAGAAGAATTTCGCGGCGTCTTCCACGGTCATGTCCAGCACGTCGGCAATCGACTTGCCCTTGAACAGGACTTCCAGCGTCTCGCGATTGTAGCGCTTGCCCTTGCAGGTTTCGCACGTGACATAGACGTCTGGCAGGAAATGCATCTCGATCTTGATGACGCCGTCGCCCTGACAGGCTTCACAACGCCCACCCTTCACGTTGAAGCTGAACCGGCCAGGTGCGTAGCCGCGCGCCTTGGCCTCGGGCAGTCCGGCAAACCAGTCGCGGATCGGGCCGAAGGCACCGGTATAAGTGGCCGGGTTAGAGCGCGGTGTACGGCCAATCGGGCTCTGGTCAATGTCGATGACCTTGTCGAGATGCTGCAGGCCTTCAAGGCTTTGGTACGGCTGTGGCGGGCTGGACGCGCCGTTCAGCTTGCGAGCCAGTGCTTTGTAGAGCGTTTCGATGATCAACGTGGATTTGCCGCCGCCGGAGACGCCCGTGATGCAGGTGAAGCTGCCAAGCGGGATCGTGGCGTCGACATTTTTCAGATTGTTGCCGGTGGCCCCCTTCAGGGTCACCTTGCGCTTGGCTTTCTCGACCGGACGGCGCGTCGGAATCGGGATTTCCTTGGTGCCGTTCAGATAGTCTGCTGTCAGGCTTTTCGGACTGGCCATCACCTCATCGGGCGTGCCCTCGGCAATGATCTGGCCGCCATGCACACCTGCGGCCGGTCCCATGTCGATAACATGGTCAGCGGTCAGGATAGCATCCTCGTCATGTTCCACGACGATCACGGAGTTTCCAAGGTCACGTAGGCGTTTCAGCGTTTCCAGCAGGCGATCATTGTCGCGCTGGTGCAGGCCAATGCTCGGCTCGTCCAGCACGTAGAGCACGCCGGTCAGGCCGGAGCCGATCTGGCTGGCGAGCCGGATGCGTTGGCTCTCCCCGCCAGACAGCGTGCCCGAGGCGCGGCTGAGCGTGAGGTATTCCAGGCCGACATCATTGAGGAAGTCGAGCCGGTCATTGATTTCCTTCAGGATGCGTCCGGCGATCTCATTCTGCTGTTTCGTCAGCGACTTGTGAACGGCAGCGAACCAGTCATGTGCCTGCTTGATCGAGAAGACCGAGGCGTCGGAAATGTCGAGACTGTCGATCTTCACCGCCAGCGCTTCAGGTTTCAGACGCTTGCCACCGCAGGCCGGGCAGGGTGCGGCTGCCTGAAATTTCGCGATCTCGTCACGCACCCATTGGCTGTCGGTTTCGCGATAGCGGCGCTCAAGGTTCGGGATGACGCCTTCGAACGTCTTCTTCACCTCATAACGGCGCATGCCGTCATCGTAGACAAAATTGATTTCTTCTTCGCCCGTGCCGAACAGTATCATCTGGTGGATGTCCTCCGACAATTTGTTCCAGGGCTTCTTCAGGTCAAATCGGTAGTGCGCCGACAAGGCCTGCAGAGTCTGGGTCTGGTAGGGTGAGGTCGATTTGGCCCAGGGCGCGATCGCACCGTTCAGCAGGTCAAGATCCTTGTCCGGAACAACCAGTCCGGCATCCACCTTCAATTGCTGTCCGAGGCCGTCACAGGTCGGGCAGGCCCCGAAGGGATTGTTGAACGAGAAGAGGCGGGGTTCGATTTCAGGGATTGTGAAGCCGGAGACCGGGCAGGCGAAATTGGCGCTGTAGGTGATGCGCTTCGGCTCGGTCTCGCCGTCTTCGAGATCGGCATATTCGCCGATAGCGATGCCATTGGCGAGTCCGATCGCCGTCTCGAAACTTTCGGCGAGGCGCTGTTCCATGCCCTCGCGCACGACGATCCGGTCGACCACGACGTCGATGTCATGCTTGAATTTCTTGTCCAGTTTGGGCGGGTTTTCCAGTTCGTGAAACTCGCCGTCGACCTTGACCCGCTGGTAGCCATTCTTGAGCAATTCGGCGAATTCCTTGCGGTACTCCCCTTTCCGGCCACGGACGATAGGCGCCAGCAGGTAGAGCCGCGTGCCTTCGGGCAGTTCCATTGTGCGGTCGACCATCTGGCTGACGGTCTGGCTCTCGATGGGCAGGCCGGTGGCTGGCGAATAAGGGATGCCGACGCGTGCCCACAGCAGGCGCATGTAGTCGTAAATCTCGGTGACCGTACCAACAGTCGAGCGCGGGTTCCGGCTGGTCGTCTTCTGCTCAATCGAGATAGCGGGCGACAGGCCCTCAATGCTCTCTACATCCGGCTTCTGCATCAGCTCCAGGAACTGGCGCGCATAGGCCGAAAGGCTCTCGACATAACGGCGCTGGCCTTCGGCATAGATCGTGTCGAATGCCAGCGAGGATTTGCCTGATCCAGAGAGGCCGGTCATCACGACCAGCTCGCCGCGGGGGATATCCACGTCGACATTCTTGAGATTGTGTTCCTTGGCGCCGCGCACGCGGATGAAGGGAGACTCTGCCATTGACGGGCTCTCTGCTGGATTGATGCTCGTTTCGCCAGCGAAACGGAACTAAATATCTGCTAGGTCCTATGTGTGCCTTGAGTCCAGCTTGACGACAAGAACAAAATGTGAACATACAGCGGGCGCTGCTTTTTCATGCCGAAGGCGGGGGAATTTTCACCGCAGCGGGCGACACACCGCCTTGAGCAGAGTAAAAGCGGATTCGAATCGAAAGCGAAACAGACCGGAGCGGAGTTGGAACCATGGCAGGATCAGTGAACAAGGTCATTCTTGTCGGAAATGTTGGACAGGACCCGGAAGTCCGCCAGTTCCAGAATGGCGGCCAGGTCGCCAGCTTCTCGCTCGCCACGTCCGAGACGTGGAAGGACAAGAATACGGGCGAACGCAAGGAAAAGACCGAATGGCATCGCGTTTCGGTTTTCAGCGAAGGCCTTGTCCGCGTTGTCCAGAATTATATCAAAAAGGGCTCCAAGCTCTATATTGAGGGCCAACTCGAGACCCGCAAATGGCAGGACAAGGATGGCCAGGATCGCTACACGACTGAAGTCGTGCTGCGCGGCTTCAATTCCACGCTGACCATGCTGGACAGCCGTAATGAAGGCGGTGGCCGGTCGTCCGGCAATGATTTCGGCGGCTATCAGGGGCAGGCCGGCGCGCCGCGCCAAATGAGCGGTCCGCAGGAAAGTTTCAGCCAGGACCTCGACGACGAGATCCCGTTCTAGCGCTATGCGGGCAGGCTGGCATCCTGCGCACTGGTTGGCGGCGACTGTGGTCGCCTTACTGAGCGCATGCCAGTCTCCGCCGATCGTCCCGGTCGGAAATCTTGATTCTGTCCTTGCCAGCGAATCCATGACGCCGGATACAGCGGCGCTCGTCGTCTACCGTCTTGAAGACAGTCGGACATGGACCACCAGCGGTGAGCGGCCATCTGAGCGTTTCGTGGCCGCATCGACCTCCAAGATCCCGCACACGCTGATTGCCTTGGAGACAGGCGCTGTCAGCGGCCCCGATGAATGGTTTGAGTGGGATGGTGAGACGCGGTTCTTGCCGGTGTGGAATGAAAGTCAGGATTTCGCTTCGGCCTTCCAGCGTTCCACGGTGTGGATTTACCAGACGGTCACGCCGCGTATCGGCAATGTCGCGCTGAGCACTTGGCTCGCGCGCTTTGGCTATGGGAACGCTGACACGGGCACCGAGGATGATATTCAGACCTATTGGCTGAAGGGCCCGCTGAAGACCTCCGCGCGGGAGCAAGTCGTGTTTCTCGCGAAACTGTCTGCCCGCACTTTGCCGCTTTCGGCGCAGACCTATGAGCAGGCGATTCCGATGATGCTCGCCGAGGAGGGTGATGGCTGGTCGATCCATGCCAAGACGGGTTGGAAGAGTGTATCCGGTGAAACGGATATCGGCTGGTATGTTGGCTGGCTGGAACAGACCGAAGGTGGCGCTCCGGGTACATATACATTCGCGTTCAATCTGGACATGAACGCTGAAAATCCGGCACTGAAAACGCGCAGAGAGGCGGTCCGCAAAGCGCTCGAAACCATCGGGGCGCTGAGCCCTGCTTCCGAGACCCCGTTTTAGGGTGATTTCGCCCGTATTTACTGCTATTTTGGCCCTGTCGCATTTGTTTCAATCATGGCGGGATGCTAGACATGTTCCTGTATCGGAACAGGTGATTCCCGTTAATTTCACCGTAGCCAGGACGAATTCTCCATGAGCGACGACACAACTCCGCCAGACGACCCGGAAACGCCAGAAAATGGCGGTGAGGGCAGCGCGCCCCTTCCGGACGGCATTGAGCTGATTTCTATCGAATCCGAGCTGAAAAGCTCCTATCTCGACTATGCGATGAGCGTCATCGTGAGTCGGGCACTACCGGATGTGCGGGATGGTCTGAAACCTGTTCATCGCCGCATTCTCTATGCGATGAACGAGGGCGGCAATACGCCCAGCAAGCCGTACAAGAAATCTGCAAATATCGTCGGCGCGGTGATGGGTAACTACCACCCGCACGGTGACTCTGCGATCTATGACGCGCTGGTGCGCATGGCCCAACCATTCTCGATGGGCGTGACGCTCGTAGACGGTCAGGGCAATTTCGGCTCGATCGACAATGATCCACCAGCCGCCATGCGTTATACCGAAAGCCGCATGACGAAGGAGGCGACCTATCTGCTCGCCGATATCGACAAGGATACGGTCGACTTCCAGGACAATTACGACGGATCCCAGAAAGAGCCGATTGTCCTGCCGGCGCAGTATCCGAACCTGCTGGTCAATGGTGCTGGCGGCATCGCGGTCGGTATGGCGACGAATATCCCGCCGCACAATCTGGGCGAAGTGATCGACGCGACACTGGCAATCATCGAAGACCCGACGCTGGATGAAGACGCCCTGCTCGAAATCGTCCCCGGTCCTGACTTTCCGACCGGCGGCCAGATCATGGGCATGTCCGGCAGCCGCAAGGCGATGACCACCGGCCGCGGCAGCGTGATCATGCGCGCCAAGACCGATATCGAAGAAGCCAAGAATGGCCGTCAGGCCATTATCGTGACCGAAATTCCCTATCAGGTGAACAAGGCCGCGATGATTACAAAGATCGCGGAACTCGTGCGTGACAAGCGCATCGAAGGCATCGCTGACCTGCGGGACGAATCCGACCGGAACGGCATTCGTGTTGTGGTCGAACTGAAAAAGGATGCGAGTGCAGAAGTGGTGCTGAACCAGCTCTTCCGTTTCAGCCAGATGCAAACCAGTTTCGGCGTCAACATGCTGGCCCTGAATGGTGGTCGCCCGGAGCTGATGAACCTGCGCAAAGTGCTCGATTGCTTTGTGGCTTTCCGTCAGGAAGTCGTGGTTCGCCGCACCAAGCACGAATTGAACAAGGCACGCGACCGCGCCCACGTCCTTGTCGGCCTGGCCATGGCCGTGGCCAACATAGACGAAGTCATTCGCATCATACGCTATTCGCCCGATCCGAATGCAGCCCGCGAAGCTCTGCTCGAGAAAGCTTGGCCGATCATGGATATGGGCCCGCTGCTGGATCTGATCGCGGACCGCCGGACCCGCAAGGGCGACGGCGACACGATCTATCTGTCCGATGAGCAAGCGCGCTCCATTCTTGCGCTGCAGCTGTCCCGTCTGACGGGCCTCGGCCGTGACGAGATTGGCAATGAAGCCAAGGGTCTGTCCGAGAAGATCGAGGAATTCCTCAGCATCCTGCGGTCGCGCCAGCGCGTTCTGGACATCATCAAGGGCGAGCTCTCTGAAGTTAAAGAGAAATTCGCTGTTCCACGTCGGTCGGAATTCGCCTTTGGCGGCATCGACATGGAAGACGAAGACCTGATCGAGGTCGAAGACATGGTCGTGGCCGTGACGCATGGCGGCTACGTCAAGCGCACCCCGCTCTCGACCTATCGTACGCAGCATCGGGGCGGCAAGGGCCGCTCGGGCATGAACATGAAGGACGAGGACTTCGTCGTGAACGTGTTCTCGGCGACCACGCATACTGAAGTCCTCTTCTTCTCCTCGGCCGGCATGGTCTACAAGGAGAAGGTCTGGCGCTTGCCGATTGGTGGGCCGAACTCGCGCGGCAAGGCGCTGGTCAATATCTTCCCACTGGCCGCCGATGAGCGTATCGAAAGCGTCATGCCGCTGCCGGAGGACGATGAGTCCCGCAATGAGCTGGACGTCATGTTCGCGACGAAGACCGGCACGGTCCGCCGTAACAAGTTGTCAGATTTCACTCGCGTGAACCGCAACGGCAAGATCGCGATGAAACTGGAAGATGATGACGGCATCGTGTCAGTGAAGATCTGTTCCGAGAAGGACGATATCCTGCTGACCACAGCGCTTGGCCAGTGTATCCGCTTTGCCGTTCCGGATGTCCGTGTCTTTGCGGGGCGCAATTCGACCGGTGTCCGGGGCATCCGTCTGGGTGAAGGAGATGAAGTGATCTCAATGGGCATCCTGCGTCATATGGACGTTACGTCGGAAGAAGCGCGCGGCTATCTGAAGCATGCCGCCGCGATGCGCCGCGCTGCGACGGGCGAGGAAGAGGAAGTCTCGGACGATGATGGCGAAGAAGCCGTCGACGAGGCTGCCTTGAGCGCTGAACGCATTGCCGAACTCGGCGCCGCCGAGGAATTCATCCTGACCATTGCCGATGACGGCATGGGCAAGCGCTCGTCGGCCTATGACTACCGTGTCACCGGGCGCGGCGGCAAAGGCCTTGTCGCCCAGAATATCTGGGGACGCGACAAGAAGCAGGGGCCGGTCAAACAGGTTGCGCAATCCTTCACGGTGGGCGACGGCGATCAGGTCATGCTGGTCACCAATGCAGGCCAGCTGATCCGCACGCCTGTTGAGCAGATCCGCATCGCCGGTCGGTCGACGGGGGGCGTCTGGGTGCTCCGCACAGCCGAAGGCGAACGCGTGGTTTCTGTCGCACGGCTTGTGGAAGACGCTGAAACCGCTATGGATGATGCCGAAGATGCGGGAGACTAAATCCCGTACGTAAATCGGACCTGAAAGGCGGGGAGGACAGGCTTTTGCATCGCGTTGGACTATATCCAGGAACATTCGACCCGCCGACGAACGGCCATCTTGATATCATTGGCCGCGCCCGCAAGCTGGTGGACACGCTGATCATCGGCGTGGCGATCAATGAAGCCAAGAAACCCCTGTTCCCGCTACAGGAGCGGGTCGACATGGTGCGGTCGGAGTGCGCCAAAATGAACGGACCGGGCCTGGCCGATATTAAGGTCATGCCGATGCATGGATTGCTCATGAAGTTCGCCGAGGCTTGTGAAGCACACATTATCGTGCGCGGCCTGCGCGCGGTTCAGGATTTCGAATACGAATTCCAGATGACCGCCATGAACGAGCAACTGAATCCCGACATTGAAACCGTGTTTCTGATGGCCGATGTTAGGCATCAGGCCGTGGCCTCTCGGCTCGTGAAGGAAATCGCGAGCCTGGGCGGAGATATCACGCCGTTTGTAACGCCCGACGTAAAACGGGCCCTGCTGGAGAAGTATGAAAAATGAAGTTTGCCGCTTTCGCGCTTGCCGCTTCCGCCATCGCCCTGACAGCCACGGCCGATACCACAGAAAGCGCAGCGCCAGCGGAAGACGCCCCGGCAACTTATACGGTTGAAGACGCCAAGGCCGATACGGCCAGCTGGCGTGCCGTTGACCCAGAGCGTCTGTTCATTTTCAATACCAACAAGGGGCGCATTCTGATCGAAGCGTTCCCGGAAGTTGCTCCCAAGCATTTCGAGCAGTTCTCCACCATTATCCGGTCTGGCGATTATGCGGGCACCAAGTTCCATCGCGTGATCGAAGGTTTCATGGCACAGGGTGGCGACATTCGCGCCATCAATGGTGTGGGCTCTGGCCTGCCGGGCATCGAAGCTGAATTCACGTTCCGCCGCAATCCGGAGGAGATGCCGCTGGATTATGCGATTGGTGAGCGCGACGACGCAGACAATGGCTATATCAACGGCTTTCCGATCGCGACCCGCCCGCTTTGGCTGGCTCAAGACCTCGGGAACGAAACCATCGAAAGCTGGATCCCGCATTGCGCGGGCGTGGTGTCTACTGCGCGCCTTGGCAATGATGTGAACTCCGGCAATTCGCAATTCTTCCTGATGCGTGGACATACCGAACATCTCGACAAGCAGTACACCGCTTGGGGCCGTGTGCTTGACGGGCAGGATGTGGTCATGTCGATCAAGAAAGGTCCGGATGGCACTGATGGAGTGGTCACGAATCCGGACACGTTGGAATCGGCCGCCATAGCGGCTGACCTGCCGGAAGGTGAGCGCCCCCAGGCTTGGGTCATGCGCACGGACAGTGATCTGTTTGCCGACCTGATCACCGGGCCCGGCCGTCCGCATGTTTGTAGCCTGCCGCCCGTTCCAACGGTCGTTGAAGACTAGAGACTTTCTGGTCGGGGCATCGCCGCATGGACTTGTCCGAATTCGAGTTTGACCTGCCGGAGCACTTGATTGCGCTGCGCCCGGCTGATCCGCAGGATTCTGCGCGTCTGCTGGTGGTGCATGGCGATGGGCGGTTGGAAGATGCGACTGTACGTGACCTGCCGCGCTACCTGTCGGCTGGTGATGTCATGGTGTTCAATGACACGCGTGTGCTGCCAGCTGCATTGACCGGCGTCCGTCCGGCGCGTGATGAGTCTGGGCAGGACGTGGCGTGCGATGTCAATCTGACCGAGCGGATGGATGCGCGGCGCTG
Organism: Hyphomonas sp. UBA3601; assembly: GCF_002375605.1. Classification (NCBI taxonomy): domain Bacteria; kingdom Pseudomonadati; phylum Pseudomonadota; class Alphaproteobacteria; order Hyphomonadales; family Hyphomonadaceae; genus Hyphomonas; species Hyphomonas sp. UBA3601. Next base: position 18,496 of record NZ_DFME01000026.1, read on the forward strand.
GCGCGCACTCGCAAGGCCGGGTCGTCGGCTGAAAGAAAGCGACACGATTATCTTTGCCGAAGGCTTTTCCGCTGAGATCACTGGTCGTCATGAAGGCGGCGAAATAGAATTGTGCTTCTCGCTGGCGGGCGATGAGTTGACCGATGCACTCGATGCCCATGGCGCGATGCCATTGCCGCCTTACATCGCGCGTCGTCGCCCGGCGGATGCCTTGGACCGGGAAACTTATCAGACCAGGTTTGCTGGCGAGGATGCAGCTTCCGTTGCCGCTCCTACAGCCGGTTTGCACTTCACACCGCGCTTGCTGGCTGACATCGATGCGGCTGGCATTGTGCGAGAGACCGTCCGCCTCCATGTTGGACTCGGCACGTTCAAACCCCTGGAAGCGGCGCAGCTTGAAGCGAATCGGCTGCATGAGGAATGGCGACGCCTGACGCCGGAGGTGGCGGCCAAGCTGAACACAGCGCGGGCCGGTGGACACCGTGTGGTGCCAGTCGGCACAACGGCTATGCGCACACTGGAGAGTTGTGTTGATACGGATGGTATCCTGCACGCGGCAACCGGCCCTACGGATATCTTCCTGAAGCCGGGCGATGCCGTTCGCGCAACAGACGCCCTCGTGACGAATTTCCACCTTCCGGGCTCCAGCCTGTTCATGCTGGTCTGCGCCCTTATGGGGACGGAGATCATGCAGGCGGCTTATGCGCACGCTATTGCCAGCGAGTACCGTTTCTACTCGTATGGCGACGCATGCCTGTTGCTCCCAACGTAAAATCCCCGCGCCTCAAGCACGGGGATTTGACGGTCAGTTCATCGAGTTGCTAGCGCACTTTCACGGTTGCACGAACGCCATCGGGTTCATACTTGCGGCCATTGTCATTGTAGCAGAACGTGGTGTCATAGCGAACGCGCTCGCCGTCTTCCCAAGTATATTGGAACGATTCGTAGCAGTCATAACCTTTATAGCGCGCGTTCCAGCGGTGCTCACGACGTATCTCATGGCGCGTGTGCCAATGACCGGACTCGTAACCATCGTAAACATATGTTTCGTGTCGATGACGCGGATGAGGATCAGCGGTTCTTACCCCGACCCCGACGTCCACATCGGTGTCTACCCCTACGCCGATGCCGAGTTGAGCGTATGCGGGAGATGTGGCGAGTGCGGTTGCAGCGCCTAGGGCGCCAGCTGCGGCAACATATTTCAATGACTTCATCATGGTCAGCTCCTTCAATAGCTTATGCTATAAACGGAGCGCTAATGCTCAGGTTCCTGATGTCCTGATATTGCCTTATTTCGAGATGGCAGGCTGGCCCAACTCGTCGCGCGTCCGGATGGCCTTGGCGGCGGTGATCTTTGCCAACAGGCGTCCATTGGTATCTTTCCACTCGGCTTCGACGAGCCCAGTCGTGCGACCGCGACTCACAAGTCGGCCTTCGATCGTGATCAGGCCGTGGCCGACAGGGCGTAGAATGCGGGTCTGCAATTCCATTGTCGTGAACCATTCGCCTTCGGCCAGCGCGCTTGCCATTGTGATGGATACGATATGGTCTGAAAAGCCAGCTACCCAACCGCCGAAGGCGCGGTTCTCACTGATATCGCGGTCGCCCGTATTCGGCCA